>NZ_JBHJTK010000023.1:43157-115452 GCF_042267665.1 Streptomyces sp. NPDC056224 | reverse complement strand
CCCTCCGGGCGCTGATCAATGAGGTGGCGGAGCACCCCTGGCCATCGGGTATTGTTTACGTCGTCGCCAAGGAGCTCACCACGAGATCCAACGCGTCGTTCGAGGCGGTGTGCCCGAGTGGCCAAAGGGAGCAGACTGTAAATCTGCCGGCTCAGCCTACCCAGGCCCGGGGGCTTGCTCGTGCAGTCCAGGACCACGCGGTTCACGTCCGCCACCTCGTTGGTGATGCGGGTGGAGATCCGCGCGAGCACCTCGTACGGCATGCGCGTCCAGTCCGCGGTCATCGCGTCCTCGGAGGAGACGGGGCGCAGCACGATCGGGTGGCCGTAGGTGCGGCCGTCGCCCTGGACGCCGACGCTGCGGACGTCCGCGAGCAGGACGACCGGGCACTGCCAGATCTCGCGGTCCAGGCCGGCCGCGGTGAGCTCGTGGCGGGCGATGGCGTCGGCCTCGCGCAGCAGGTCCAGGCGCTTCTTGGTGACCTCGCCGACGATGCGGATGCCCAGGCCCGGGCCGGGGAAGGGCTGGCGCTGGACGATCTCGTCGGGCAGGCCGAGCTCCTGGCCGACCATCCGGACCTCGTCCTTGAACAGCTGGCGCAGCGGCTCGACGAGCTCGAACTCGATGTCGTCGGGGAGGCCGCCCACGTTGTGGTGGGACTTGATGTTCGCGGTGCCGGTGCCGCCGCCGGACTCTACGACGTCCGGGTACAGGGTGCCCTGCACGAGGAAGGCGACCGCGGGGCCGTCCTCCTGGAGGATCTCCAGCTGGGCCTGCTCGAAGACGCGGATGAACTCGCGACCGATGATCTTGCGCTTGGTCTCCGGGTCGGAGACCCCGGCCAGCGCGTTCAGGAAGCGCTCCTGCGCGTCGACGACCTTCAGCTGCACGCCGGTGGCGGCGACGAAGTCCTTCTCGACCTGCTCGGTCTCGCCCTTGCGCATCAGACCGTGGTCGACGTACACGCAGGTCAGCTGCGAGCCGATGGCCTTCTGCACGAGGGCCGCCGCGACCGCGGAGTCCACGCCGCCGGAGAGGCCGCAGATGGCGCGCTTGTCGCCGACCTGCTCGCGGATGGCGGCGATCTGCTCCTCGACGATGTTGCCGGTGGTCCAGGTGGGGGCCAGGCCGGCACCGCGGTAGAGGAAGTGCTCCAGGATCTGCTGGCCGTGCGTGGAGTGCATGACCTCGGGGTGGTACTGGACCCCGTACAGCTTCTTCTCGTCGTTCTCGAAGGCCGCGACCGGGACGACGTCGGTCGACGCGGTGACGGTGAAGCCCTCGGGGGCGGCGGAGCAGGCGTCGCCGTGGGACATCCACACCGACTGCTGCGCCGGGGTGCCCTCGAAGAGGGTGGAGCCGGTCTTGGAGACGGCCAGCGGGGTGCGGCCGTACTCGCGGGCGCCGGTGTTGTCGACCTGGCCGCCGAGGGTGGTCGCCATCAGCTGGAAGCCGTAGCACATGCCGAAGACGGGGACACCGGCCTCGAACAGGGAACGGTCGAGGCGCGGGGCGCCCTCCTCGTACACCGAGGACGGGCCGCCGGAGAGGATGATCGCCTTGGGGTTCTTGGCCAGCATCTCGTCGACGGGCATCGAGCTCGGCACGATCTCGCTGTAGACCCGTGCCTCGCGGACGCGGCGGGCGATGAGCTGGGCGTACTGGGCGCCGAAGTCGACGACGAGAACCGTGTCCGGGGCGCTGTCGTGGGCGGCGGAGGGTGCTTCTGGCACGGGGCGGCCTTCCGGCGGAAGAGGTGGCTGTTCTGTCGATTCTAACGGGGGACGCGCACACCTCTTCGTCTCACCATCCGAACCCGGTTGGCCGGGAGGGGGGCGGAAGGCCATAATCCCCTTCATGCGCAAGCAGCTGAGCTTCCTCTTTACCTATGGCACCGGCCGGTCCGGTCGCCATGGGTCCTCGTGATGCTCGCTTGAGCCGCTGACTTCCCAGAGCGCCCCGGTCCGACAGGACCGGGGCGCTCTGGCGTTCCCCGGACCTGTGGGCCCCCACCCGACAGGAGACCGACCGTGAACACGACCACCACCACCCCCGAGCAGCTGATCGCCGACTCCCGCGCGCGCATCGACGCCCTCGACGACCGGATCATCGGCCTGATCCAGGAGCGCATGGCCGTCTCGACGGTCATCCAGGAGGCCCGGATCACCTCCGGCGGCCGCCGGGTGCACCTGTCGCGCGAGATGGAGGTGCTCTCGCACTGGAGCGACGCCCTCGGGAAGCCCGGCACGACCTTGGCCATGACGCTGCTGGAGCTGTGCCGGGGCCGCGTCTGAGGGTGTTCGTCACCCGTCCGGCCCGTGACCGGGTCCCGGGTCCTTCGTTGGTGAGGATGTCCGCGCCAGCCAGGCGCGGGACCGCAGCACCACGCGTGGCTCCGCCGGAGCGATGAGACGCACACCCCGTGGGACGTGCGTCGTGGGACCTCGCTCCCTCGCGTGACCGGACGGCAGGGGACAGCAGCCCGGTCACCCCGTAGGGGACGGCCGGCCCGGGGGACGCCCCGGGCCGGCCGTTCCGCGTTCCGCCCCCGGTCCCGGTCCCGCCCCCGCCCCCGGTCCCCCCGGCCCCGTCAGCCCCCTCGCGTCGCACATGCACACTTCGCTGTGTGATCGACACCACAGCCCGGGCCGGGGGATTCCGGTACAACCATCCGTACCGACTGCCTGTCACTCATGTACCGCGGTGGGTACCGCGCTCGGAGGGGGAGCGCGGTACCGACCCGGTCGTCAGGCCGGGTCCACGGCCTTCGGCGGGACCTCCGGAACCGCCAGGAACGGCAGCCGCAGCGCGCCGAACGCCTCCTTCGGGACGGCCGGACGGACCGGCTCCACCGCCGCGAGGCGCACGTAACCCGCCCCCTGTTGCGGCCGCGGGTCCCGCTCGCCCTTGTTCGGCCAGTACGACATCGCCCGCTCGGCCTGCGCCGTGATCGTCAGCGACGGGTTGACCCCGAGGTTCGCGGAGACCGCCGCACCGTCCACCACCGAGATCCCCGGGTGCCCGTAGAGCCGGTGGTACGGGTCCACCACGCCCTCCCGCGCAGAGGCGCCGATCGGGCAGCCGCCGAGGAAGTGCGCGGTCAGCGGGGTCCCCATCAGCTCGCCGACGTTGCTGCCCGGGAAGCCGTTGATCTCCTCGGCGAGCAGCGTCGCGGCCTGGGTGGCCTCCGCGATCTGCACCGGGTTCGGGGCGCCGTGGCCCTGTCGGGCGGTCAGCAGGCCCTTCCCGATCCCGCCGGGCTTGCGGTAGGTCGTCAGGGAGTTGTCCAGCGACTGCATGACCAGGCCGATGATCGTCCGCTCCGACCAGCGGTGGTTGGAGAGCGAGCGGAGCAGCTGCACCGGGTGGCGGGCGGTGCGGGCGAGCCAGGCCCGGACCCGGTGCTTGGCGTAGGGCACCTGGAGGATGGTCATGAACCCCATCGCGTTGGAGCCCTTGCCGTAGCGGACGGGCTCGATGTGGGTGTCGGCGTTGGGGTGCACCGAGGACGTGATCGCCACGCCCCGGGTGAAGTCGGCCCGCCGGTCGGCGCCGTGCCGTTTGCGGTAGCGGCGGTCGTCGGTCTGCGCGCCGACCAGGCCCTCCGAGTTGGTCCGGGTCAGGTCGCCGAGCCGCTCCGAGATCTCCGGCAGCTCGCCCAGGTCCTTCATCGTGTGCAGCAGGGTCTGGGTGCCGTACGTGCCCGCCGCGACGACCACGTACCGGGAGCGCAGCACCTTGGCCCGGCCGGAGCGGCGGCCGTCGGTGGGGACCGTACGGACCCGGTGGCCGCCCTCGGGGTGTTCGGAGAGCGCGGTGACCGTGGTCATGGGGTGGATGACGGCGCCCGCGCGCTCGGCGAGGTGCAGGTAGTTCTCGTTCAGGGTGTTCTTCGCGCCGTGCCGGCAGCCGGTCATGCACTCGCCGCACTCGGTGCAGGCCCTGCGGGCGGGGCCGGCGCCGCCGAAGTACGGGTCGGGGACCTCCTGGCCGGGGCGGGCAGCGCAGTCGCCCCCGGCGTCCGCGCCGTCCCCGAAGAACACGCCGACCGGGGCCATGTGGAAGGAGTCCGCCACGCCCATCTTCTCGGCGGCCGCCTTGAGGTGGACGTCGGAGGGGGTCATGGTCGGGTTGAGGCGCACGCCGAGCATCCGCTTGGCCTGGTCGTAGTACGGGGCGAGCTCCTCGTGCCAGTCGGTGATCGACGCCCACTGCCGGTCCTCGAAGAAGGCGGTGGGCGGCACGTACAGGGTGTTGGCGTAGTTGAGCGAGCCGCCGCCCACGCCGGCGCCCGCGAGCACTATGACGTTGCCGAGCAGGTGGATCCGCTGGATCCCGTACAGCCCGAGGGCCGGGGCCCACAGGTAGTTCCGCAGGTCCCAGCTGTTCTTGGGCAGGCTCTCGCGGGTGAACCGGCGGCCGGCCTCCAGGACGCCGACCCGGTAGCCCTTCTCGGTCAGGCGCAGGGCCGAGACCGACCCTCCGAAACCCGATCCGATGACGATGACGTCGTAGTCGTATGCGTCGTCGTCGTGTGCGTCGTCGTCGTGTGCGTCGTCGTGCGACACGGGTACCCCTTAGCGCAGTCGGAGAGCCTTCATGACCTTGAGGCTGCGGGTCATGAACGCCGCGTACTTCTCGTCGTCCATGCCCAGCGAGGGCGCCATCGGAAGCAGCCGCTGGTGGGCGACGGTCTGGGCCTCGGTGTACTTGAGGATGCCCTCGGAGCCGTGACGGCGGCCGAGGCCGGAGTCCTTCATGCCGCCCATGGGCGCCTGGGCGCTGCCGTAGGCGGGGGCGTAGCCCTCGTTGATGTTGACGGTGCCGGTGCGCAGGCGGGCGGCGACGGCGTGGCCGCGGCGGGAGTCCTTGGTCCAGACGCTGGAGTTCAGGCCGTAGGCGGTGGCGTTGGCGTCGGCGATCGCCTGGTCCTCGTCGGTGAAGCGGTAGATCGAGACGACCGGGCCGAAGGTCTCCTCGCCGCACACCGCCATGGGCGCCTCGACGCCGTCGAGGATGGTGGGCTCGTAGAAGAGCGGGCCGATGTCGGGGCGGGCGGTGCCGCCGGCGACGAGGGTGGCGCCCTTGGCGACGGCCTCGTCCACGTGCCGCTGTACGGTCTCCAGCTGGCGCTCGCCGACCAGCGACCCCATGTCGGCGCCGTAGGCGAGGGACTTGCCGAGGCGCATCGCCTTCGTCCGGGCGGCGAAGCGGGCCACGAAAGCGTCGGCGATCGAGGCGTGGACGTAGAGCCGCTCGATGGAGATGCACAGCTGGCCCGCGGAGGAGAAGCAGGCGCGGACGGCGCCCGCGGCGGCCTTCTCGATGTCGGCGTCGTGCAGCACCAGCATCGCGTTCTTGCCGCCGAGTTCGAGGGTGACCCCGATGAGGCGGTCGGCCGCGCCCCGGGCGACCTCGCGGCCGGTACGGGTGGAACCGGTGAAGGAGACGTAGTCGGCGTGCCGGACCACCTCGGGGCCGACGACCGGGCCCTCGCCGAGGACGATCTGGAAGACCTCAGCGGGCAGCCCCGCCTCGATCAGCAGGTCACGGGCCCACAGGGCGGTCAGCGCGGTCTCGGTGTCGGGCTTCATGACGAGCGCGTTGCCCGCCACGAAGGCGGGCAGGGCGTCTCCGACGGACAGTTCGAGCGGGTAGTTCCAGGGCGCGATCTGGCCGACGACCCCGCGCGGCTGGCGCAGCTCGGTGACCTTGGTGAGGGTGGGCATGGCGCCCGTGTGGCCCTTGGGGCGCAGGTACGAGGAGGCCTTGCGGCCGTAGTGGCGGGCGGCGACGGCGACCGCCTGGACCTCCTCGTGGGCGTGCAGGCGCGCCTTGCCGGTCTCCAGCTGGATGAGGTCGAGTATCTCGGCCTGCCGGGCGAGGACGAGGTCGTGGAAGCGCAGCAGGACCGCGGCCCGCTTGCGTACGGGGAGGGCGGCCCAGGCGGGCTGGGCGGCGCGGGCCCGGCCGAAGGCCTCGGCGACGTCCTCGGGGGTGGCCTCGGGGAGCTCGGCCAGCCGGTCTCCGGTGAAGGGGGTGTGGTTGGCGGTCCGGCCGGAGCCGATCACCCCGCGGGTGAGGCGGGCGATCAGGTCGGGGGTCACCACGTCGGCGGCGGTGCGGGCACCGGCCGGGGCCGGGGCGACCGGGTTGGTGGGTTCCGGTGCGGTGCGGAGGGGGGCCGGGGCCTGCGAGTCCGTCATGGCGGTGAGCGTATTCCGCCCGGGAGCCTTTGGGTACCCGTCGGTAACCTGATTTTGCCATTTCTGCCAGCGATCGCTGGCAGGATGACGGGATCAGGGCCTCTCAGGGCCTCTCAGGGTTTCTTGGCAGGCGGTTTCCAACCGCTGAGCACGATGTCGAACTGTTGCTGGGTCGTGGCCCAGTCGGCGGCCGGGCTCGACATGTAGACGGCGTACTCCGTGCCGTCCGGGGCGATGTACATCTGCTCCTTGGCCCTGCGCGGACCGGGGTGGTTCTGCTTCTCCGTCCAGCTGAAGTCCCAGAGCGCGGCCCGGGCGGTGTCCCGGAAGCTGTTCTGGCCCAGCCACTGCTTCTTGTAGTCCGTCCGCTTCTGCACCTGCTTCTCCAGGTCGAGCAGGTGCATGTACGGGTTGTCGTGGTCCGGGGTGGGGTCGGCGGCGATCCGGATGAAGTGGTTCCCGTTGTCCGGGGTGTAGTCGATCTGGTCGCCGTTCATCTGGCGCGTCCAGCCGTCCGGGACGAACAGGGTGAAGCCGGTGGGGTCGGTGACCTCGGTCCAGCCGGCCGGCACGACATCGGCCTCGTCCGACGACGTGGCGTCCTCGTCGCCCTGCTGGTCGGGGGCGCTCGCGTTCTTGTCCGAGCCGCCGCCCTTCTCGGAGTCATCCGTGAACTTGAGCACCCCGAAGACACCGCCGCCGCCGAGCAGCGCCGCCACCAGGGCGACCGCCGCCGCCCGCTTGAGCCGGCCGGGGGCCGGCTGGGCGGGCGCGGCCGGGGTCGCGGCCGGGGTCGCTGCAGCGGTCGCGGTCGCGGTCCCTGAGGGTTCCGGCAGCGCGGCCGTCTGCGCGACGTCCCGCCGCGGGGCCGCCTCCTGCGGCCGCTCCTGGGCCGGAGCGAGCTCCTGCGAGGTCACCGCGCGCGTCGGCACGTACGCCTGCGCCGCCTTCGGCGACCGGCCCTCCATCGCCTCGATCAGCATCCGCTCGGCGTCCTCGGCCGTCGGCCGCTGCGCCGGATCCTTGCGCAGCAGGGCGGTGATGACCGGCCCCAGCGGCCCCGCCTGGCGCAGCGCCGGCGGTTCGTCGTTGACCACGGCCTGGAGGCTGGAGATCGGCGAGGTGCGGCGGAACGGGGAGCGGGCCTCCACCGCCGTGTACAGGGTGGCACCCAGCGACCACAGGTCGGAGGACGTGCCGGGGGTCGCGCCGGTGACCCGCTCGGGGGCCAGGTAGTCGATGGAGCCGACGATCTCGCCGGTGCGCGTGATGGACGAGTCGCCCTCGATCGCGGCGATCCCGAAGTCCGTGAGCAGCACCCGGCCGTCCTTGGCGAGCAGCACGTTGCCCGGTTTCACGTCCCGGTGCAGTACGCCCACCGCGTGCGCGGCGCGCAGCGCGCCCAGCACGTGCAGCCCGATCCTGGCCGCCTCGCGGGGCTCGATCCGCCCGGCCGCCTTGGCCGCGTCCGCGAGCGAGGGTCCGTCGATGTACTCCATGACGATCCACGGCCGGTCGTCGTGTTCCAGTACGTCGTGGACGGTGACGACCGCCGGATGCTGGATCCTGGCCGCGGCCCGGGCCTCCTTCTGCGTCCGGGCGTGCATGACGTCCCGGTCGGCCTGGGACACGTACAGACCCGCCGTCAGTTCCTTGACGGCGACGGTCCTGTGGAGCAGCTCGTCATGCGCGCGCCACACCTTGCCCATGCCGCCGCGGCCGATCGGCTCGACGAGCCGGTACCGGCCCGCCAGCACGGCGCCCCCACCTGTCTGCTGTTCCACGAAACCCCGCCGCTCTCTGCACTTCAGGCCAGATTACGGAGCCCACGGGGGCTGTCGGAACCGCCCGGCCGCCGAAAGGCGGCACTGTGACGCAATCGCCGTACTGACCGCCCGTCAGGCTGACTTCAGCCCCCCGACTTGTAACTCGCCGTGGCCTTCTCGAAGACTTCGGTGACCTTGCCCTGTTCGTCCTCCGGACCCGTCACCATCACGACGTGGTAGCTGCCGCCGAGCGCGACCACGAAGTTGCGGGCGAAGACGTTGCGGCCGGTGCCGTCGATCCACGTGTAGCGGCCCGTGGCGCGCAGTTGCTGCCCGACCTTGGTGGTCTTGACGTCGCCGACGGTGGACCAGGTGGAGGACCGGTACGGGGCCAGCTCCTGCTGCTTGTCCTTCTGGTACCCCGCCGGATCCGGGTTTCCCTCGGCCTTGTCCCGGCCGGGGACGACGGTCAGGGTGAACTGCCCCCCGGTGTAGCGCACTTGGCCCGCCTCGTTGATGCCGCGGCGCTCCCAGCCGTCGGGAACCGCGATCTCGAAGTGCTCCGGGTCCTGCTGGGTGGTGTAGCCGGCCGGGGCGGGAGCCGGCGCCGCCGTCGGAGCGCTCGGGGGCGGTGTGGTGGTCTGGGGCGCGGGCTTGGACTCGGGGGTGCCGGTGGGCACCTGGGACGGGCTCTGCCGGGGCGTCACCTGCCCGCCGCCGCCCTGTTCCCGCTGATCGGCGGACCGGGGCAGGAACAGCATCGCGTACGCCACGGCCCCGGCGAGCAGGACCAGGACGCCGACGAGCAGGGTCCGGCCCAGGGAGCGGGGTCCCCGGGGGGCAGCGGGATTGCGGTGCCGTCCGTGGAGTTCGCCGCGGCGGCGTACGACGGGCAGCCGCGCGGGATCCGGCTCCGGCAGCGGGAACGCGGCGGAGCCGGCCTCGGGCTCGGGGGCGGACCGTACGAGCGAGCGCAGCCAGCCGCGGAGCTCCTCGAAGTCGGGCCGCTCGGTGGGGTCCTGACGCAGCAGCGACTCCACGACCGGGCGCAGCGCGCCGCACTCCTCCGCGAAGGCGGGGGGCTCGGCGCAGACCATCTCGACGAGTTCGGCGACGCTGTCCTCGGGGTACGGGGCGTGGCCCTGGACGGCGCGGTACAGCAGGGCGCCCAGCGCCCAGAGGTCGGTGGCGGGCCCGATGGGGGGCGCCAGCTGCCAGTGCCCGTGCACGGGGCCGGCCTGCTCGGGGGCCCACCGTTCGGTGACGGCTCCGACGACGGCCATCCGCGTCTGGCGCGCACGCTCGGCGTCCAGCCCGCTCCGGGGCCCGGCCCAGCCGGAACCGGTGCCCGAGCCGGGGCCCGGCTGCTCCTGCGGTCGCTGCGGTGCGGTGTCGGCCTGGCGATAGCCCTGCGGCAGTGCGAGCCGGGCGGGCAGCGCGGGCGGCTGCGGCCCGGCCTCCGGCGCGGGCTCCAGCTCCCCGCCCCGGCCGGGCGCGGACTCCGGGCCGGGCACGGGCTCCGGCGCGGGCACGCGCTCTGGCACGGAATCCGGCGCGGGCTCCCGGTCGGGCGGGGACAGGGCCGGGCGGCGGGGGGTGGCCCCGTGCCAGGCGGCGGCGCCGGTCTCCGGGCCGCCGTACGGGTACGAGTACCCCTGCGGGAGGGTCGACCCCTGCGGCCTCGGCTCCGGCACGACCACGGGCTCGGCCTTGCGCTGCTCGCCGACCTTGGCGGCGGCCGCGCGCGCCCCGGCCCGGTACGCGGCGATGGCCCCCGCGCGGGCGGCGGCGTTGACGTCGGGCCGCTCCTGGGGGCGTACGGGGGTGATGTGATCGGTGTACCGCGGCCCGGTGGCGTACCCCGGAGCCACCAGCGGCGCGTACCCGGCACCCGCCCCCGGCTCCGGACCGGCCCCATGACCCGCCGACGCGTACCCGGCACCGCCCGCCCCCGGCTCCTGACCGGCCCCATGACCCGCCGAAGCCTCCGGGCGGTCCCCTGCCGGGTCACCGACGGGACCGATGGCACCCGCGGCCACACCGGTTCCGCGGCCCGGGCCGTCACCCGGCCCGGTCTGCCGAGCCGCCGGGGCGTGCGGGCCGCCCCACCCGGCGTCGCCGCCGGAGGCCTCGGCTCCGGCGGCGGACGGGACGGGGTCGTACCCGCAGAGGGCCTCCTCCGCCGCACCGGCCGCGAGGCCGGTCAGCACGACCCGCCCGTCGTCGCAGACGAGCACCGTCCGCACGGTGATGTTCCGGTGGGTCCAGCCGTGCGCGTGCAGCACACGCAGCGCGGTCAGCACGTCCGAGGCCACTTCCGCCGCCCGGTAGGCGCTCAGCGGCTCATCGGCTATCAGCGCCGCCAGAGGTCTGGCCGGGACCAGTTCGCTCACTATCCACAGCGACCCGTCCTCGGCGAACACGTCGAAGACCTGGTCCAGCCGGGGATGGTCGGGAATGGAGGCCGCGGCCTGCGCCGCCTCGATCGCGCGCCGCACGGCCGGCAGATCGCCCGGAGCGCGGCGCCCCGCCGCCGGGACGGCCGCCTGCCCGTCCAGCAGCTCGGCGTCCACGACCTCCGGCAACGGCACCTGCCGCACCAGGACTTCCTGCCCGCTCCGGGTGTCGAAGGCCCGGGTCTCGGCCAGTTCGTACTCGTCCGACGGCGGGAGCGGCAGACGGTAACGGTGAGCCAGGATCCGGCCCGCGTAGTCCTCCACATCGCCTCCCCCGAGTGCGGTGGGGTCCCCGTGGCCCCGCTGCCACGATACGTGGCGGGGGCCGCCCGCGTCCCGAGGTCAGCCGAGCATCTGGAAGGTCTCGAACGCCGTGGTGCGCATCTGCGTGCACTCCGGTCCGTCCCACTGGTCCGCGGGGCAGCTGATCATGATGGCGTAGCCGTGCGTCGCGTCCGCCCTGAAGCCGCGGTTGAGCACCCGGACCCTGATGCCGGCCTGCTCCCGCTCGAACTCCCAGTCCGCGACGGTCGGGTAGTTCCGGTACGTCGTCGGGCTGATGCCGATCAGCCGGTAGTTCTTGCTGCTGCTCGCGGTGGACGGAGCCAACCGCTGCCAGGCGCCACGCGCGTCGTCACCGGGGGTGGGGGTGTAGTCGACCTGGATCCGCGGGAAGCCGCCGTCACGGCTGTATATCCCGCCGGAGTTCTCGCCGGCCGTGCCCGTCTGGTGGAAGCCCGCGGGCATGGCCATGGAGAAGTGGAAGCCCGGCTCCGTCAGCACGGCGTATCCCTCGGGGAGTCCGGCGCCCGGTCCCCCGGGCTGCGCGCCCTGGCCCTGGCCCTGGCCTTGTCCCTGGCCCTGGCCCTGGCCGGCGGCCGGGGTCTGCTGGCCCTGGCCCTGGTCCTGGCCGCCGGGGGTGGCGTTGCCGTTGGCCCCGCCCTGCTCGCCGGGCTTCGCCGAAGGCTGCGGCGAGGACTGCGGGGGCGTACCCGGGGTCTGGCCGGCGGACGCGGACGGGGTGTTCTTGCCGCCCTTGCCCTCGTCCTTGCGGCCGTCGGTGTCGTCGCCGTTGAAGGCGTAGGCGATGAGCGAGCCGACCGCCGCGAGCACGACCACGACGGCGGCTATCGCGAGCGCGATGGTGCGGCGCGGCATGACGTCGGTGAGCGGGGCCATGACCGGGGCGGTCTTGGCCGTGGGCCTTGGCTTGGGCTCGGACGACGCCGGGGCCTCTGCGGCCGAGGCGGCCGTGGTGGCGGTGGCGACCGCCGCCGCCTTGCGGGCCGACTTCAGCGCGGCGCGGGCGCGTTCGCGCTGCTCGCGCTCCCGCCGCTCGCGTTCCTTCTTCGCCGCCTTCTCGGCGGCCTTCTCCGCGGCCTTCTCCACGGCCGCCTGCTCCGCGGCCGCCTTGGCGTCCGCGAGCGAGATCTGCCGCGTCTCCTCGGCGGCCGGGGCCGCCACGGGGGCCGGGGCGGACTCGGGCGCGTTGACGACGGCGGTGAGCATCGCCCGCGCCCCGACGTCGTCGAGGCGCTGGGCCGGATCCTTGGCGAGCAGGCCGTAGATGACCTCGGCCAGCGGGCCGGCGTTCTTGGGCGGCTCCACCGGTTCGGTCATCACGGCGGTGAGGGTGGCGAGGGCGGAGCCCTTGTCGTACGGGGGCACGCCCTCGACGGCTGCGTACAGCAGACCGCCGAGCGACCACATGTCGGCGGGCGGGCCGGGCTTGTAACCGCGGGCGCGCTCCGGGGAGATGTAGGACGGGGCGCCGACGAGCATGCCGGTGGAGGTGACGGAGGGGTCGCCCTCGACCTGCGCGATGCCGAAGTCGGTGAGGACGACGCGGCCGCTGGCGGCGATGAGCACGTTGGACGGTTTGACGTCCCGGTGCAGGATGCCCTGACCGTGCGCGGCGCGCAGGACGTCGAGCACCGCGAGGCCGACCTCGGCGGCGCGGTGCGGGGTGAGCGGGCCGTTCTCCCGGATGAACTCGGCGAGCGAGGGACCCTCGATGAGCTCCATGACGATCCAGGGGCGGCCGTCTTCGTCGACAACGTCGAAGACGGTGACCGCGCCCCCGCTCCGGATCCGGGCGATGGCCTTGGCCTCGCGGAGGGTACGGGTGATCAGACGGCGCTTCTCGTCCTCGTCGACCCCCGTGCCGAAGCGGAGTTCCTTGACCGCGACGATCCGGCCCAGGGTCTCGTCCTCGGCGCGCCAGACGGTACCCATGCCGCCCTTGCCGAGCACGGCTCCCAGCCGGTAGCGGCCCGCGAGCAGCCGGCCCTTGTCCTGGCCGTTCGCGGCCGACTTGGCGGCCTCGGCCCTGGCCTTGACCTCGGCGGCCACGGCATCGGCCTTCTCCACCACGGGGTTGACCGGCTTCGCCGGGTCGGCCTTGGCCACCGGCTTGGGCTTGGGCTTCGCGTCCTCGGGTGCGGCCTCGGACTTGGCACCCTCGGGCTCCGCCGCGGGCGCGGGCGCCGGCTCGGCGTCCCCCGCCCCGGCCCCGGCCGCGGTCTTCGCGTCCTGCGGCTCGGCCTTCGTCAACCCCGGCTTCGCAGCCGCGGTCTTCGCGTCCTCCGCCCCGGCCGCGGGCTTCGCGGCCGCCTGCCCGGCCTTCCTCAACCCCGGCTTCGCTGCCGCAGGCTTCGCACCCTCAGCAGGCGCGGCCTCGGCCGACGCAGCCGGAGCCACAGCTCCCTCATCCTCGGGCTCCGCCGCAGGCGTCCCGTGCTCCGGCTTCGACATGCGTCCCCTCTGCGATCGTGCCGCCCGCTCCGGCGGCCCCGGCAGCTGCCGGGGTCCGCGGTAACCCGCCCCGGCAGAACCCTCATTGTTCCTCACTCCGCAACGGACGGGCGCCCCGGGTCCACGGTTCCCCGATCCGCATCCCGGACTTACAACGGAACGATGTCGGGCGCCCCCAGCCGCGCCGCGTCCGCCGTCTGGTCGTCCGGCTGGCGCTGCGATTCCCGCTCGGCCTGGACGCGCTTGTCGTAGTGCTCCACTTCCTTCTCGATCTGCTGCTCGTCCCACCCCAGTACCGGCGCCATCAACTCCGCGCACTCCCGGGCCGACCTCGTCCCCCGGTCGAAGGTCTCGATCGAGATCCGCGTCCGCCGCGTCAGCACGTCGTCCAGGTGCCGCGCCCCCTCGTGCGAGGCCGCGTACACGATCTCCGCCCGCAGGTAGTCCTCCGCCCCGGCCACCGGCTCCCCCAGCCCCGGGTCGGCGGCGATCAGGTCCAGCAGTTCCTCCGTCAGCGACCCGTACCGGTTCAACAGGTGCTCCACCCGCACCACGTGAAGACCCGTCCGGGCAGCCGTCCTCGCCCGCGCGTTCCACAGCGCCCGGTACCCCTCCGCGCCGACCAGCGGCACGTCCTCCGTCACGCATTCCGCGACCCGCTGGTCCAGCCCGTGCACCGCCTCGTCGACCGCGTCCTTCGCCATGACCCGGTACGTCGTGTACTTGCCGCCCGCGACCACCACCAGCCCCGGCACCGGGTGCGCCACCGTGTGCTCGCGCGACAGCTTGCTCGTCGCGTCCGACTCCCCGGCCAGCAGCGGCCGCAGGCCCGCGTACACGCCCTGCACGTCGTCACGCGTCAGCGGCACCGCCAGCACCGAGTTCACGTGCTCCAGCAGGTAGTCGATGTCCGCGCTCGACGCCGCCGGGTGCGCCTTGTCCAGGTCCCAGTCGGTGTCCGTGGTCCCCACGATCCAGTGCCGGCCCCAGGGGATGACGAACAGCACCGACTTCTCGGTCCGCAGGATCAGCCCGGAACTCGAATGGATCCGGTCCTTCGGCACGACCAGGTGGATGCCCTTCGACGCCCGTACGTGGAACTGCCCGCGCTCCCCGATCAGCGCCTGGGTGTCATCCGTCCACACCCCGGTCGCGTTCACGATCTGCTTCGCGCGGATCTCGTACTCCCCACCGCCCTCGACATCCCGCACCCGGGCCCCGACGACCCGCTCGCCCTCGCGCAGGAAGCCGATCACCCTCGCCCGGTTGGCGCAATGCGCCCCGTACGCCGCGGCCGTCCGCACCAGCGTGGCCACGTACCGCGCGTCGTCCATCTGGGCGTCGTAGTACTGCAGGGCCCCCACCAGCGCGTCCTTGCGCAGCGCCGGCGCCACCCGCAGCGCGCGCTTGCGCGACAGGTGCCGGTGCACCGGCAGCCCCCGCCCGTGACCGCTGGAGACCGACATCGCGTCGTAGAGCGCGACGCCCGAGCCCGCATACAGCCGCTCCCAGCCCTTGTGCTGCAAGGGGTAGAGGAACGGCACGGGCTTCACCAGGTGCGGCGCGAGGCGCTCCAGCAGCAGGCCGCGCTCCTTCAGCGCCTCCCGCACGAGGGCGAAGTCGAGCATCTCCAGATACCGCAGGCCGCCGTGGACGAGCTTGCTCGACCTGCTCGACGTGCCGGACGCCCAGTCGCGCGCTTCCACCAGCCCGGTCGACAGGCCTCTGGTCGCCGCGTCGAGCGCGGTACCGGCGCCGACCACCCCCGCACCCACGACCAGGACGTCCAGCTCCCGCTCGGCCATCCGGGCGAGCGCCTCCGCGCGCTGCACCGGTCCCAGTGTCGCTGTCCTCACGGCTGCCTCCCGTTGGTGCGGATGTTCCCGCGTCGCGCGGGTGATCCCGCTCACATGCCCCGTTTCCTGATTCTGACCGCCCGCACCCACATCAGCCACCGCCTGTGGACAACACAACGGCGATCACCGCCCCAGAATGCGACATATCTTTCATATATACGCCTAGTCTGACATTGCGCCAGCTTCCTCCGGGCTCCTCCCGTCCACAGGGCTTGCGCGCGCATCCCCCTCATGTCAGGGAAGGGACGGGACCCCCATGCCCGCAGACCTCGCCGTCATCGGACTCGGCCATCTCGGCCTCCCCCTCGCCCAGGCGGCCGTGGCCGCCGGGATCGAGACGGTCGGCTACGACAGCGGTCCGGTCACGGACTCCACCCTCACCGCCGCCGAGATCCGCCGCATGTCGGCGGCCGGCTTCCGGGTCACCACCAACCCCGCCGAGCTCGGCCGGGTCCGCACCGCCGTCATCTGCGCGCCCACCCAGCTCGGCGCCGACCGCGCGCTGGACCTGTCCGCCGTGGGCGAGGCCGGCCGCGCGCTCGCCGCCCGGCTGCGCCCCCACACCACCGTGATCCTCGAATCCGCCGTCCACCCCGGCGTCACCGAGGACCACCTCCGCCCGATCCTCGAAGAGGGCTCCGGGCTCCGGGCCGGCCGCGACTTCCACCTGGCCTACTCCCCCAGCCGCCTCGACCCGGGCAACCGCACGCACGGCGTCTCCAACACCCCCAAGGTGATCGGCGGCCTCACCCCCGCCTGCACGGAGTCCGCGCACGCCTTCTACGCCCGCCTCACCGAGAAGGTCGTCCGCGCGCGCGGCCTGCGCGAGGCCGAGACCGTACAGCTCCTGGAGACGAACTACCGGCACGTCAACATCGCCCTCATGAACGAGATGGCCGTCCTGTGCCACGACCTCGGCGTGGACCTGTGGGACGTCATCCGCTGCGCCGAGACCAAGCCGTACGGCTTCCAGGCCTTCCGCCCCGGCCCGGGGGTCGGCGGCCACGGAGTCCCGCTCGACCCGAACTACCTCCCCCACACCACCCGTACCCCCGGCCACCCCCTGCGCATGGTCGGCCTGGCGCAGGAGATCAACAACCGGATGCCGCAGTACGTCATCCAGCGCTCGGCCACCCTGCTGAACGAGCACGGCAAATCCGCCCGCGGCGCCCGCGTCCTCCTGCTGGGCGTCACCTACAAGCCCGACCTCGCCGACCAGGAGGGCTCCCCGGCCCGCGAGATCGCCAGCCGCCTGCTCGACCTGGGGGCGCTCATCAGCTACCACGACCCGTTCATCGCGGGCTGGCGGGTCCGGGACCAGCCGGTCCCCCGAGCCGAATCCCTGTACGAGGCCGCCGCCAACGCGGACCTGACGATCCTGCTCCAGCACCACCGCACCTATGACCTGCAAGGCCTCGCGGTCAAGGCCCAATTGCTCCTGGACACCCGCGGCGCCAGCCCGGCGGGCGCGGCCCACCGGCTCTGAACGCGCGGGAAATCCCCCTCACGGATGTCGTGACCGCCTGCTAGCCTGCGGCGTCACTTATCTCGCACTTACGCCCTCCGGGCGTTCGCATGCCCGAATCCCTGGGGGGGATCACTCGTGAGCCAGAACATCCAGCCGCCCGCGTCCGAATTCGTCACCGAGGCGCCCGCCGCCCCGGCCCCGGCCCGCAGCGGCAACATCGGCCTCGGCATCGTCGCCGCCGTCGTCACGGCCGTCGTCACCGCCGGCGTCTACGGCGCGATCATCGGGGCCAGCGGCTACCAGATCGGCTACGCCGCCGTGGCCGTCGGCGCGCTCGTCGGCCTCGCGGCCGGCAAGCTGGGCGGCTCCAACCCGGTCCTGCCGGTCGTCGGCGTCGTGCTGGGCCTGGCCGCCGTCTTCGCGGGCCAGCTCTTCGGAGTCGCCTGGATCATCGCGGACGAGCTCGGCACGACCACGGTGGACATCCTGGGCGTCGGCGTCCCCAAGCTGGTCGAGGCCTGGCAGGAAGTGTCCACCCCGATGACCTTCCTCTTCCTCGCCATCGGCGGCTACGCCGCGTTCCAGACGGCCCGCAAGGCCGCCAACTGACCGGACACCCCGTACGCGCCGGAGGGCCGGCACCCCGTGTGGGGTGCCGGCCCTCCGGCGTACGTACGGAAAAGAGCGGTCAGCGGCTGTGCTGCGAGTCCGCGACCGTGACCTCGACCCGCTGGAACTCCTTGAGCTCGCTGTAGCCGGTGGTGGCCATCGAGCGGCGCAGCGCGCCGAAGATGTTCATCGAACCGTCCGGGGAGTGCGACGGGCCGGTGAGGATCTCCTCGGTGGTGCCGACCGTGCCCAGGTCGACCTTCTTGCCGCGCGGCACGTCCTCGTGGACGGCCTCCATGCCCCAGTGGTTGCCCTTGCCGGGCGCGTCGGTGGCACGGGCCAGCGGGGAGCCCATCATCACGGCGTCCGCGCCGCAGGCGACGGCCTTCGGGATGTCGCCCGACCAGCCCACGCCGCCGTCGGCGATGACGTGCACGTACCGGCCGCCGGACTCGTCCATGTAGTCGCGGCGGGCCGCGGCCACGTCCGCGACGGCGGTCGCCATCGGGACCTGGATGCCGAGCACGTTGCGCGTGGTGTGCGCGGCGCCGCCGCCGAAGCCGACCAGGACACCCGCGGCGCCGGTGCGCATCAGGTGCAGGGCCGCGGTGTAGGTGGCGCAGCCGCCCACGATGACCGGGACGTCGAGCTCGTAGATGAACTGCTTCAGGTTCAGCGGCTCGGCGGCGCCGGAGACGTGCTCCGCCGACACGGTGGTACCGCGGATCACGAAGATGTCCACGCCCGCGTCCACGACGGCCTTGGAGAACTCGGCGGTGCGCTGGGGGGAGAGCGCGGCGGCGGTGACGACGCCCGAGTCGCGCACCTCCTTGATCCGCCGGCGGATCAGGTCCGCCTGGATCGGCGCGGAGTAGATCTCCTGGAGACGGCGGGTGGCGGCCTCCTCGTCCAGCTCCGCGATCTCGTCGAGCAGCGGCTGCGGGTCCTCGTAGCGGGTCCACAGGCCTTCGAGGTTCAGCACGCCGAGGCCGCCGAGCTCGCCGATGCGGATCGCGGTCTGCGGGGAGACGACCGAGTCCATGGGGGCGGCCAGGAAGGGGAGCTCGAAGCGGTACGCGTCGATCTGCCAGGCGATCGAGACCTCCTTCGGGTCCCGGGTACGCCGGCTCGGGACGATGGCGATGTCGTCGAACGCGTACGCCCTGCGGCCGCGCTTGCCGCGCCCGATCTCGATCTCAGTCACGTGTGGTGGCCTTTCCTCTGGGTCTGCCCGTCCAGTATCCCCGAACGCCGGAGAGTCGCGTTCCCATGACCGCCGTACGGACGCGGGCGCGGGAACGGCGAAGGGGCGGGCCCGACGGGCCCGCCCCTCACGCGGTCACTGCGATCAGCCCTTGCGGCTGTAGTTCGGCGCTTCCACCGTCATCTGGATGTCGTGCGGGTGGCTCTCCTTGAGGCCCGCCGAGGTGATCCGGACGAAGCGGCCCCGGTCCTGCAGCTCGGGGACCGTGCGACCGCCGACGTAGAACATCGACTGGCGCAGGCCGCCGACGAGCTGGTGCACGACCGCGGAGAGCGGGCCGCGGTAGGGCACCTGGCCCTCGATGCCCTCGGGGATGAGCTTGTCGTCGCCGCCCACGCCCTCCTGGAAGTAGCGGTCCTTGGAGAAGGAGCGCTGGTCGCCGCGGGACTGCATCGCGCCGAGCGAGCCCATGCCGCGGTACGACTTGAACTGCTTGCCGTTGATGAAGAGCAGCTCGCCCGGGGACTCCTCGCAGCCCGCGAGGAGCGAGCCGAGCATCACCGTGTCGGCGCCCGCGACCAGGGCCTTCGCGATGTCGCCGGAGTACTGCAGGCCGCCGTCGCCGATGACCGGGACGCCCGCGGCCTTGGCGGCCAGCGCGGCCTCGTAGATCGCGGTGACCTGCGGGACACCGATGCCGGCGACCACGCGGGTGGTGCAGATGGAGCCGGGGCCGACACCGACCTTGATGCCGTCGCAGCCGGCGTCGACCAGCGCCTGGGCGCCGTCGCGGGTGGCGACGTTGCCGCCGATGACGTCGACGGAGGAGTTCGACTTGATCTTGGCGACCATGTCGCCGACCAGGCGGGAGTGGCCGTGGGCGGTGTCGACGACGATGAAGTCGGCGCCCGCCTCGATCAGGGCCTGGGCGCGTTCGTACGCGTCGCCGGCGACGCCGACGGCCGCGCCGACGAGCAGCCGGCCGCCCTTGTCCTTGGCGGCGTTCGGGTACTTCTCGGCCTTGACGAAGTCCTTGACCGTGATGAGGCCCTTGAGGGTGCCCGAGTCGTCGACCAGCGGAAGCTTCTCGATCTTGTGGCGGCGCAGCAGCTCCATGGCGTCCACGCCGGAGATGCCGACCTTGCCCGTGACCAGCGGCATCGGGGTCATGACCTCGCGCACCTGGCGGCTGCGGTCCGACTCGAAGGCCATGTCGCGGTTGGTGACGATGCCCAGGAGCTTGCCCGCCGCGTCCGTGACCGGGACGCCGGAGATGCGGAACTTCGCGCACAGCTCGTCGGCCTCGCGCAGCGTCGCGTCCGGGTGCACCGTGATCGGGTCGGTGACCATGCCGGACTCGGAGCGCTTGACCAGGTCGACCTGGTTGGCCTGGTCGGCGATCGACAGGTTGCGGTGCAGTACGCCCACACCGCCCTGACGGGCCATCGCGATGGCCATGCGGGCCTCGGTGACCTTGTCCATCGCCGCGGACAGCAGCGGAACGTTCACGCGCACGTTCCGGGAGATGAGGGAAGAGGTGTCGATCGCGTCAGGCGACATGTCCGACGCGCCCGGCAGCAGCAGCACGTCGTCGTAGGTCAGTCCGAGCGTGGCGAATTTGTCGGGCACTCCGTCGGCGGTCATGACACCTTCCCAAATGGTCTTGCTCAGCGCGGATGTCCATGCTAACGGGATCCCGACGCGTCTCATTCCACGACCAAGGTCAAGGAGAAGATTCGTAGTTTCCTACGGAGGAGATCCCAGAGATCCCCGCTCGCCTCCTACTGCTCGGCGAGCGCGCGGAGCCGGCTGAGCGCCCGGTGCTGGGCGACGCGCACCGCCCCGGGGGACATGCCGAGCATCTGCCCGGTCTCCTCGGCGGTCAGCCCGACGGCCACCCGCAGGACGAGGAGCTCGCGCTGGTTCTCCGGGAGGTTGGCCAGCAGCTTCTTGGCCCAGGCGGCGTCGCTGCTGAGCAGCGCCCGCTCCTCCGGACCCAGCGAGTCGTCGGGCCGCTCCGGCATCTCGTCCGACGGCACGGCCGTGCTGCCCGGGTGCCGCATGGCGGCCCGCTGCAGGTCGGCGACCTTGTGCGCGGCGATGGCGAAGACGAAGGCCTCGAAGGGCCGCCCGGTGTCCCGGTAGCGCGGCAGGGCCATCAGGACGGCGACGCAGACTTCCTGCGCCAGGTCCTCCACGAAGTGGCGGGCGTCACCCGGGAGCCGCGAGAGCCGGGCGCGGCAGTAGCGGATGGCGAGCGGGTGAACGAACGCGAGCAGGTCGTGCGTGGCCTGCTCGTCGCCCTCCACCGCTCTGCGTACGAGCGCGCTGACGGCCCCGGCACTGCCGCCTTTGGCGGCGCCGGTGGGGCCTGTGGCCGCAGGTGACCCCAGGGCCTCGTCGTCGCGCATCAATCCATGGTGCCTTGACGCCGGAGCTTCCGTGGCACCACGGCCGGTTTCGTGCATCGAAGCGTTATGAGCGGGTGCGCCGGAACTCATGATTGCGCCCTCCCCTCCCGCTCGGCCGAATGGTCCTCAAGGACGAGGACCCCACATCTCCAAGAATGCGGCACACCCTCAAGGATGCGGCATCGCGCACGAAGCGACACGTCCCCCGGATTGTGCCCCGCCAATCCCCGAGTGCGCACCGGGTACGGCGGGACACGGACCGGACCGTGACCCGCCGGTCAGCGGACCAGGCCCCAGCGGAAGCCGAGCGCCACGGCGTGCGCCCGGTCCGAGGCGCCGAGCTTCTTGAACAGCCTGCGGGCGTGCGTCTTGACCGTGTCCTCGGAGAGGAAGAGCTCGCGCCCGATCTCCGCGTTGGACCGGCCGTGGCTCATGCCCTCCAGCACCTGGATCTCGCGGGCGGTGAGGGTGGGCGCCGCGCCCATCTCCGCCGAGCGGAGCCGGCGCGGGGCCAGTCGCCAGGTCGGGTCGGCGAGGGCCTGGGTGACCGTGGCCCGCAGTTCGGCGCGCGAGGCGTCCTTGTGCAGGTAGCCGCGGGCGCCGGCGGCGACCGCGAGGGCCACGCCGTCGAGGTCCTCGGCGACCGTCAGCATGATGATGCGGGCGCCGGGGTCGGCCGAGAGCAGTCGGCGGACCGTCTCCACACCGCCGAGCCCGGGCATCCGTACATCCATCAGAATCAGGTCGGAGCGGTCGGCACCCCAGCGGCGGAGGACTTCCTCGCCGTTGGCAGCCGTCGTCACACGCTCGACGCCGGGCACGGTGGCAACCGCGCGACGGAGCGCCTCTCGGGCAAGCGGGGAGTCGTCGCAGACGAGGACGGATGTCATGACCGCCCTCCGCAGCTGCTGATGCGCGTCACCTTGAGCCTCCAGGCTGGTACGTATCGTCACCTGTGCGGTCGATGCCCCCGGACACCTGTCCGAGAACTTATTGGTTCAACCGCCTTCGCACTCTCAACGATGGTCACTCGAAAGAGTTACGGGTCGGACGGACACCTTCAGCACTCTACGTGAGGAAGCGATCACAACGCCGGAGCCACGAGCCGGTCGTCCTCCATCTGGAGCTATGCCCTATTTGGCGGCTTTCCTTCCGTTTGGCACATGTCTGAGGCTAGATTCCCAATGAGTCATATTTACATCTACTACGACAGTAGGTGTGGAGACATGGACCGTATCCGCCTCAGTACCGGCACCAAGAGGACTACCAATGGCAGATTTCTCCCGGCTCCCCGGACCGAACGCCGACCTCTGGGACTGGCAGCTGCTCGCCGCCTGCCGCGGGGTCGACAGCTCCCTCTTCTTCCACCCGGAAGGCGAGCGGGGCGCGGCGAGGAGCGCGCGCGAGGCCTCGGCTAAAGAGGTCTGCATGCGATGCCCGGTGCGCGCGGAGTGTGCCGCGCACGCACTCGCCGTCCGCGAGCCCTACGGGGTCTGGGGAGGGCTCACCGAGGACGAACGCGAGGAACTGATGGGCCGCGCCCGGCATCGCCTGATCCCCGCCTCCAGCGCGATCGGACCGATCCCGCCGCACTGATCCGAGTACAAACGTCCGAAGGAACGTTGCTGCAGCTTTCCGCGCGTCTTTCCGCGCGTCTTTCCGACCGCTGCCGTCACCGGGCGTGTCGCAGTCCCGCGCGCGGCGTCACGCGTCCGGCCGTACCCGACGCCACGGGTGCGGTCAGCGCGCGGCGGCCCGCTCCAGCTCGGCCAGGGTCGCGGCCACCGCCGGAACCCTGGCCAGGTCGGGCAGGGTCAGCGCCACGACCTCCCGCTCGACGGCCGGCTCCACGGCCACCGTGCTCACGCCCTTGGCCCGGACGGACTCCACCGCGAGCTCCGGCAGCACCGCGACGCCCAGCCCGGCGCCGACCAGGCCGACCACCGCCGGGTAGTCGTCGGTCGCGAAGTCGATCCGCGGGGTGAAGCCCGCGCCCTCGCACACCTCCACCAGGTGGCGGCGGCAGCGCGGACAGCCCGCGATCCAGGGCTCGTCGGCCAGGTCCGCCATGCCCACGCGCTCCGCCCCGGCCAGCCGGTGCCCCTCGGGGACCAGCCCGACGAGCCGGTCGGTCAGGAGCGGGCGCACCACCAGGTCCTCCCACTCCGCCGCGGAGGCCCGTCCGTCACCGTCTCCGCCGTACCGGAAGGCGAGCGCCAGGTCGCAGTCGCCCTCGCGCAGCATCTCCACCGAGCGCGGCGGTTCGGCCTCGACCAGGGAGATCCGGGTGCCCGGGTGCGCGGCGCGCATCGCGGCGAGCGCGGTCGGCACCAGCGTGGAACTTCCGCTGGGGAAGGACACCAGCCTGACCCGGCCCGCGCGCAGCCCGGCGATGGCCGCGACCTCCTCCTCGGCGGCGGTCAGCCCGGCCAGGATCCCCGCGGCATGCCGGACCAGGGCCTCACCGGCCTGGGTCAGCCGCATCTCGCGGCCGGTGCGGATGAGCAGCGGGGTGCCGGCCGACTGCTCCAGCGCCTTCATCTGCTGGGAGACGGCGGGCTGGGTGCAGCCGAGCTCGCGGGCGGCGGCGGAGAAGGACCCGGTCCCGGCGACGGCGCGCAGAACCCGGAGATGACGTGCCTCGATCACCTTTCGAGCATAAGCCCTTCTTTGACCGTCGCGCGAATACCCCCGTGACTCTTTGGGGTGGGCTCGGTTAGCGTGTGCGCATGGGTCGCATGCATCTGATCTCCGTGAACGTCGGCCGCGCCGAAGCCGTCGACTACACCGACGCGGAGGGCGGGGTGACGGGCCACGGCAAGCGCCCGGTCCCCGGGCCGGTCCGCGTCTTCGCCCCGGGCCCGCGGGCCACCGGCCTCGGCAGCGGTCTGGAGGGCGACGCCGTGTGCGACCGCCGCCACCACGGTGGCGACCACCAGGCCGTCTACGCGTACGCGCGCGAGGACCTGGACCACTGGGAGGCCGAGCTGGGCCGCGAGTTGCCCGGCGGGATCTTCGGCGAGAACTTCACCACCTCCGGCATCGACCTGAACGACGCGCGCCTCGGCGACCGCTGGCGGGTCGGCCCCGACCTGCTCCTCGAAGTCGCCTCGGCCCGCATCCCGTGCCGGACCTTCCAGGGGGTCCTCGGCGAGAGCGCCTGGGTCAGGCGGTTCACCCAGGCGGCGCGGCCGGGCGCGTACCTGCGGGTGGTCGAGGAGGGCTCGGTCTCGCCCGGCGACGCCATAGAGGTCGTCCACCGCGCGGACCACGAGGTGACGGTCGAATTCTGGTTCCGCGCCTTCACCACGGAGCGCGCGCTGCTGCCGCGCACCCTGGCCGCGGGCCCGGCAATGGAACCGCAAGGTCACGAGACCGTGCGCCGGTACGTGGAGAAGTACGGGACCGGGGCCGGGGCGAAGTAGAACCGACACCCGGGGCGGCTAGGTTGCGCCTATGACGACTGCGTTGATTACGGGATCCACGGCGGGCATCGGTGCCGCCTTCGCCAGGCGCCTCGCCGCCCAGGGCCACAACCTCGTGCTGGTGGCGCGCGACACCAAGCGGCTGGGCGAGCAGGCCACCGAGCTGCACGACCGGCACGGCATCGAGGCCGAGGTGCTGGCCGCGGACCTGGCCACCGAGAAGGGCATCGCGGCCGTCGAGCAGCGCCTCGGCGACCGCACCCACCCGGTGGACCTCCTGGTCAACAATGCCGGCTTCGGCAACAAGGGCCGCTACCTGGAAGTCTCCATGGCCGACGAGCTGACCATGCTGAAGGTGCACGTCGAGGCGGTCCTGCGGCTGACCTCGGCGGCCACCGCGTCGATGCGCACGCGCGGCCGCGGCGGCGTGATCAACGTCGCCTCGGTGGCCGCCTTCGTCCCGCGCGGTACGTACGGGGCGAGCAAGGCGTGGGTCGTGCAGTTCACCCAGGGCGCGGCGAAGGACCTGGCGGGATCCGGGGTCCGGCTGATGGCGCTGTGCCCCGGCTTCGTCCGGACGGAGTTCCACCAGCGCGCCGGCATGGGCACGGACAACATCCCCGGCTGGATGTGGCTCGACGCCGACAAGCTGGTGGCCACCGCGCTGGACGACCTGGCGCGGGGCAGGACGGTGTCGATCCCGGACCCGCGGTACAAGGCACTGATGGCCGTGGTGAAGCTGACGCCGCGCGGGCTGCTGGGCGGCGTCTCCTCGCGTACGGGCCGCAAGTACGGTCCCCAGTAACGCCCGTACACCCAGTACTCACCAGTAAACCGGCCGACTAGGCGAAATCTCCCTAAACTGGACATGTCCGACCAAGCCCGGGAGACCGCCATGACATTCGTACAGATAATCGATTACAAGACCAGTCGGCAGGATGACCTCAATCAGCTGCTGGACCGGTACGTCTCGCAGAGCCAGGGCAGGCGCACTGTCACCCACAGCATCGTGGGCAAGGACCGCGAGAACGAGAACCACTACGTGGACGTGGTCGAATTCCCCTCGTACGAAGAGGCCATGAAGAACTCTCACCTTCCGGAAACCGACAAGATGTTCCAGGAGATGATGGCCCTCTGCGACGGGATGCCGAGCTTCACCAACCTGGACGTGGTCCGGGACGAGCACCTCAACACGGTGCTGGTGAACCGGATGTACGACGAGATCGCGATGAAGGGTGACATGTCCGTCATCGAAGAGATCTTCGCGTCGGACTACCACGACCACGACATCAGCAACCCCGAGGACAAGATCGGTCGGGCGGGCATCCGCGAGGACATGGAGATGTGGCGGTCCGGCTTCGACTTCACCTTCACGCAGGACGCCCAGACGGCACAGGACGACTACGTCACCACGCTGTGGACCTGGACCGGCAAGCACAAGGGCGAGTTCATGGGCGTCGCCCCCACCGGCAAGACCTGCACGATGACCGGCACGACGGTCTTCCGGTGCGAGGACGGCATGATCAAGGAAGGCTGGTGGCACTACGACGCCATGGGCCTGATGCGCCAAATGGGCGCGATGTAGCCCCGTGCATACGGGAAAGCCCCGTTCCGCCGATGCGGAACGGGGCCTTCCTGGTGTGGAGCGCGATCAGTGGCTGTGGCCGTGACCGTGGCCGTGGCCCGCGTCGCCCTCTTCCTCAGCCGGCTTCTCGACGACCAGGGTCTCGGTCGTGAGCAGCAGGGAGGCGATGGAAGCGGCGTTCTCCAGCGCGGAGCGGGTGACCTTGACCGGGTCGATGACGCCGGCCTTGACCAGGTCGCCGTACTCGCCGGAGGCGGCGTTGAAGCCCTGGCCCTTGTCGAGCTCGGCGACCTTCGAGGTGATGACGTAACCCTCGAGACCGGCGTTCTCGGCGATCCAGCGCAGCGGCTCGACGGCGGCGCGGCGCACGACCGCGACACCGGTGGCCTCGTCGCCGGTCAGGCCGAGGTTGCCCTCGAGCACCTTGACGGCGTGGACGAGCGCGGAGCCACCGCCGGAGACGATGCCCTCCTCGACCGCGGCGCGGGTCGCCGAGATGGCGTCCTCGAGGCGGTGCTTCTTCTCCTTGAGCTCCACCTCGGTGGCGGCGCCGACCTTGATGACGCAGACGCCGCCGGCGAGCTTCGCCAGACGCTCCTGCAGCTTCTCGCGGTCCCAGTCGGAGTCCGTGGACTCGATCTCGGCCTTGATCTGGTTGACCCGGCCGACGACTTCCTCGTGGCTGCCGCCACCGTCGACGATGGTCGTGTCGTCCTTGGAGATCGTGACGCGGCGGGCGGTGCCCAGTACGTCCAGACCGGCCTGGTCGAGCTTGAGGCCGACCTCCTCGGCGATGACGGTGGCACCGGTGAGGGTGGCCATGTCCTGGAGCATCGCCTTGCGACGGTCACCGAAGCCGGGGGCCTTGACGGCGACCGCGTTGAAGGTGCCGCGGATCTTGTTGACGACGAGGGTGGAGAGCGCCTCGCCCTCGACGTCCTCGGCGATGATCAGCAGCGGCTTGGAGGCGCCGGCCTGGATGACCTTCTCCAGCAGCGGCAGCAGGTCCTGGATCGAGGAGATCTTGCCCTGGTTGATCAGGATGTACGGGTCGTCGAGGACGGCCTCCATACGCTCCTGGTCGGAGACCATGTACGGCGAGAGGTAGCCCTTGTCGAAGGCCATGCCCTCGGTGAACTCCAGCTCCAGGCCGAAGGTGTTGGACTCCTCGACGGTGATGACACCGTCCTTGCCGACCTTGTCCATCGCCTCGGCGATGAGCTCGCCGACCTGCTGGTCCTGCGCGGAGAGCGCGGCCACGGCGGCGATGTCGGACTTGTCCTCGATCGGGCGGGCGGTCGCGAGGAGCTCCTCGGAGACGGCCTTGACCGCGGCGTCGATGCCCTTCTTCAGGGCGGCCGGGGACGCGCCCGCGGCGACGTTGCGCAGACCCTCGCGGACCAGCGCCTGGGCCAGCACGGTGGCGGTGGTGGTGCCGTCACCCGCGATGTCGTTGGTCTTGGTCGCCACCTCCTTCACGAGCTGCGCGCCCAGGTTCTCGTACGGGTCGTCCAGCTCGACCTCGCGGGCGATGGTGACACCGTCGTTGGTGATGGTCGGCGCGCCGAACTTCTTGTCGATGACGACGTTGCGGCCCTTGGGGCCGATCGTCACCTTGACCGTGTCGGCAAGCTTGTTGACGCCGCGCTCGAGGGCGCGACGGGCGTCCTCGTCGAACTTCAGGATCTTCGGCATGGGAGCGGTTCAGTCCTCTCGTTGCGATCCTCGGCCGCTCACCGCGACCTCCACCGCCTAGAACGAACTACGCCCCTCGCCGCCCGGCATCAGCAGGGTGACCAGGGGCGCAGCTCAAATCAAAACTGGAAGCGAATTACTTCTCGACGATCGCGAGCACGTCGCGAGCCGAGAGGACGAGGTACTCCTCGCCGCTGTACTTCACTTCGGTGCCGCCGTACTTGCTGTACAGCACGATGTCGCCGACGCTGACGTCCAGCGGGAGACGCTGGCCGTCCTCGAACCGGCCCGGGCCCACGGCGAGGACGACGCCCTCCTGGGGCTTCTCCTTCGCGGTGTCCGGGATGACCAGGCCGGAGGCCGTGGTCTGCTCGGCGTCGAGCGGCTGGACCACGATGCGGTCCTCGAGCGGCTTGATGGCAACCTTGGAGCTGGCGGTCGTCACGATCCGACCTCCCCCTTCGGAGATCCGGGGTTAACTGTCTGAGGTGGCGACCAGGTCGATCCGTCGTCGCGGGTGCCGGACCTGCCTGTCGCTGTGTTGGCACTCACCGGGGGTGAGTGCCAGGTGCGAGACTATTCCGGCGATTAGCACTCGGTCAAGCGGAGTGCCAATTCTCGCCGCCGGGCGTTGCGCGGATCAGGCCCCCGAGCCCCGGAAACCCGGGCCGGCGGGCGTCCGGATCATCACTCACTCCTGGGCATTGTGTCTTGATATGTGGCGCTTGAGGGCGTGCACATCCTCGTGGTCGCGGACGAAGAGGGCCTCGCCGAATCCCTGCGGCGCGGTCTGGACGGCGGGGACGCTGAACCCGGCCGGGACCTTCACCGGCCCGGTGAAGCCGATCAGGCCGATCGACGCCGCGAAGCGGGACGTGGTGACCGACGAGGACTGGGGCCTGCTGTCGTTCGTCCGGCAGGCGAAGAACCCGTCGGGCGGGAAGGTGTACTTCAGGACACTCCCCGTCGAGCGCTTCGGAAGGAACCACGGGGAGGACATCAACGTCGTAGGTGATATGAAGATAAAGCGCCTCATTGCCGACCAGATCGGACCCAAGGCCGCTGGGAGCCCGAGCGCACCGGGTGCCGCCCCCTCCTCGCCGGACGCGGCGCCGCCGCCGTCCTCACCGCCGTCCTCGCCCGCCCCCGCGGACGGTGGCGGCGTCCCGTGCGCGGACTGAGGCCCCTGACGACGGCGGGCGCGCGCCGCCGCACCGAGGCGCTGCTCCTGGTCTTCGTCGTCGCGATCGCCGTCTTCGGGCACGCTGCCGCGGGCCTCGCGATGAACGGGGTGCTGCCGCCCAACCTCACCGGCTTCACGATCAGCATGACGCTGCTGTCGCTGGTGGGTCATCTGGGCGTGCGCCGCTTCGCCGCCTACGCCGACCCGCTGGTCTTCCCGCTGGCCATGCTGCTGACCGGGCTGGGGCTGGTGCTGCTGCACCGGCTCGACCAGGGGTACATCGAGCGGTACGGCTCGGAGGCCAACGCACCCGGGCAGCTGATGTGGACGGTGGTCGGGGTCGCCGCCTGTCTCCTGGTGCTGGCGCTGCTGCGCGACCACCGGCTGCTGCAGCGGTTCATCTACATCACGATGGCCGTCGCACTGGTGCTGCTGATCGCTCCGGCGTTCTTCGGCGCGGACACGTACGGCGCGAAGCGCTGGATCATCCTCTTCGGCTTCTCGCTGCAGCCCGGCGAGTTCGTGAAGATCATGATCGCGGTCTTCTTCGCGGGCTACCTGGTCGTCCACCGCGACTCCCTGGCGCTGACGGGCCGCAGGTTCCTGGGCATGCGGCTGCCGCCGATGCGCCAGCTCGGCCCCATCGTGACGGTGTGGATCGTCTCGATGCTGGTGCTGGTCTTCGAACGCGACCTCGGCACCTCGCTGATCTTCTTCGGGGTGTTCGTGGTGATGCTCTACGTCGCCACCGAGCGCACCAGCTGGATCGTGTGCGGCGTGCTCATGGCGTCGCTGGGCGCCTTCGTGGTGGGTTCGACGGAACCGCACGTCAAGGCGCGGGTGGCGGCCTGGCTGGAGCCGCTGTCGGTCTACTGGCCGAACCCTCCGGCGGGGGTCACCTCGGACCAGGCGGCCCAGGCGCTGTTCAGCTTCGGCACCGGCGGAATCTCGGGCACGGGCCTCGGCCTGGGCCATCCGGAGCTGATCAAGTTCGCGGGCCGCAGCGACTTCATCCTCACCACCGTGGGCGAGGAACTCGGGCTGGCCGGGGTCATGGCCGTCCTCATCCTCTACGGCCTCCTCGTGCAGCGGGGGCTGCGGATGGCACTCGGCGCCCGCGACCCCTTCGGCAAACTGCTGGCGGTCGGCCTCGCCTCGGCCCTGGCCCTGCAGGTCTTCGTGGTCGCCGGCGGCGTGACGGGCCTGATCCCGCTGACGGGCAAGGCGCTGCCCTTCCTGGCCAAGGGCGGCTCGTCCCTCCTGGCCAACTGGATCATGATCGCCCTGCTGCTGCGCATCAGCGACAGCGCGGAACGCCAACGCGAGGCGGACGCCCGCGGCCCGGCGGAAACGACGATCACCCCGGTGGTGTCGCGGGCGGGGTGACTGCGGGCGGGTGGGGCGACTGCGGGACGTCCCGGGTGCGCGCCGCGCCTACAGGTAGTCCTCCAGCCGCCCTATCCGGTAACCCTGTTCCTGGATCCGCTGGAGCATCCGCGCCGTCATCTGGGTCTCCGTCGTGCCCTTGAGCTCGGACGGGCCGCGGAAGTGGGCCAGGACGATGTCGCCGGGTTTGAGGGCGGAGCCCTCGGCGTACTGGAAGTTGTTGATCTGCATCGAGACGCGCCACAGGACCAGGGACGAGACCCCGCACTCCGAGGCGGCCCGGAGGGTGTCGTCGTTGTAGTTCCCGAACGGCGGGCGGAAGAGCGGCGGGCGCTGGCCGAAGCGCTTCTCCAGGCGTTCCTGCTGGCCGCATATCTCGTGCTTCTGCGCCGCGTAGGACAGGGTCCGCAGGTTCGGGTGCGTCAGCGTGTGGTTGTTTATCGTGCTCGCCGAGCCGTTGTCGCGGAGCTTCTCGAAGTGCCCGTAGTCCGGCGAGGCCACACTGTCCGTCAGGAACATGCTGATCGGCAGCTTCAGATCGGCCGCCATCTTCAGGAACTCGGGGTCCTTCTCCGCGCCGTCGTCGAAGGTCAGGAAGACGGTCTTCTCTCCGGCCGGGACGGGTATACGGTCGATCACCGGGACCTTGCCGGGGGCCGCCTTCGGTATCTCGGGCTTCCGGTCCGGCTTCGGGGCGTATTCGAGGGGGCCCTTCAGGCCCCACTTCCGGTACGCCTCGTCCGACGCCGCGCCCGCCCCTCCCGTCGGCGACGGTGCGGGCCGTGAGGCGGACGCGCCGGGCGCACCCGGGGTCTCCTGCGTCGCCTTCGTCTTCGGCCCCAGCCGTTCGGTGGTGTCCGCGCCGTCCCCGCACCCCGTCAGGGACAGCGCGAGCGCGCCGGCCGCCAGCGTTCCGGCTACCAACCGGCGCGCGTGCTTCACAGATAGTCCTCCAGGCGGGCCACGGCGTACCCCTTGGCCGTGACGGTCTTCATGACATGACGGATCATGTCAGGCATCGTGCCCTTCCAGTCCTCCTTGCCCCGGAAATGCGTGAGGATGATGTCACCGGGGTGCAGATCGCGGTCCCACTCCCGGTAGTCCATCCGGTTGGGGAAGGCCTCGGCGTTCCACAGCGGGACCGCCTTGATGCCGCAGGACTTCGCCGCGCGCAGGGTGTCCTGGTTGTAGTTGCCGTACGGCGGCCGGAAGAGGGTCGGCCGCTTGCCGAACTCCTTCTGGATCGTGTCCTGCTGGCCGCAGATCTCCTCGCGCTGCTTCTCGTACGACAGGCCCGGCATGTAGCGGTGGTTGAGCGTGTGGTTGTTCAGGGTGACGCCGGCGGCCTGCATCTGCTTGAAGTACGGGTAGTCGTCCCGGACGATGTAGTCGCTGAGGAAGGCCGTGTACGGGATCTTCAGCTCCTGCATCATCTTCAGGAACTCGGGATCCTTCTCCGCGCCGTCGTCGATCGTCAGGAAGACGACCTTGTTCTCCGTGGGAACGGTGGTGAAGACGTGCGGGTACTCCTCCTGGTCCTCCACCTCGAAGCCGTCGCGGGTGGTGATCTCGGGCTTCTCCTTGGGCGGCGCGGGGGCCGTCAGCGGTGTCTTGGCCAGCCCCCACTTCTTCGCCGCGGCGATGCGCGCCTGCTGGGCCGCCTTGGCCTTCTCGGCGGCGCCGAGCGCGCCGGCCGCGCCCGCCTCCGCGCCCTTGGCGGTCTTCGCCTTCTCGGCCCTGTCCGGTGCGCCGGACTCGCCGGAGCCGCACGCCGTGCCGAGGGCGGCTACCAGCAGGGCGGCCACGGCCACCCCGAACCGGCCGCGCGGACCCGCCGCGTACCGGTGACCGTGTTGCGCCTTATCTTCCTTTTGTCGGACTAGCTGCATAGTTGCGCATCCTGGCACCCGACACGCGGGCTCCCCGGGAGGACACCGCGAGCGGAATCCCACCTTCCATCGACTGGCCCACACCGGCCGGCCCCGTCGCCGACAATGGACCCGTGACCCCCGAAGACTTCGCCGCCCTCCTCACCCCCGAGGGGCACGCCCTCCTCGGCTCGCTCCGCGACTACGACCCCGCCCAGGAGCTGGCCGTCGCCACCCGGCTGCGCCGCGAGCACCCCGCAGCCCTGGTCTCCGCCGCGCTCGGGCAGGCCCGGCTGCGGCAGCGCGCGGTGGCGAAGTTCGGCGCCGAGGACGCCTTCCGGATGTACTTCACCCCCGGCGGCGGCGAGATGGCCACCCGCGCGTCGGTGGCCGCGTACCGCGCCGAGCGGCTCGCGGACCTCGGCGTACGCAGCCTCGCCGACCTGTGCTGCGGCATCGGAGGGGACGCCCTCGCCCTCGCGCGGCTCGGCATCCGGGTGCTCGCCGTCGACCACGACCCGCTGACCGTCGCCGTCGCGCGGGCCAACGCCGCGGCGCTGGGGCTGGCGGACCTGATCGAGGTCCGGGAGGCGGACGTGACGGACGTGGACGTGTCCCCGTACGACGCCGTCTTCATCGACCCGGCCCGGCGCGGCGGGCGCGGCCGGATCTTCGATCCGGAGTCCTACTCGCCGCCGCTGTCGTGGGCCGTGGAGACGGCCCGCACGGCGAAGTACGCCGCCATCAAGATCGCCCCCGGGATCCCGCACGAGGCCGTCCCGGCGGAGGCCGAGGCCGAGTGGATCTCCGACCAGGGCGACGTCAAGGAAGCCGTGCTCTGGTTCGGCACCGCGCCCGGCACCGTACGCGCCACCCTGCTGCCCGGGCCGCGCGCCCTGCACACCGCCGATCCGCTGCCCGACCCGGAGGCGGGGCCGGTCGGCCGCTGGCTCTACGAGCCCGACGGCGCCGTCATCCGCGCGCACCTCGTCGCCGAGGTCGCCGAGCAGCTGGACGGCCGGCTGATCGACCCGACCATCGCCTACGTCACCGCCGACGAGCTGCGCCCGACGCCGTACGCGACGGCGTACGAGATCACCGACGTGCTGCCCTTCGGCCTGAAGAAGCTGAAGGCGCTGCTGCGCGAGCGGGGGGTCGGCGTCCTCACCGTGAAGAAGCGCGGCTCCGCGATCGAGCCCGAGGAGCTGCGCAAGAAGGTCAAGCCGCAGGGGCCGAACTCGGCGACGGTCTTCCTGACCCGGGTCGCGGGGGCCCCGTCGATGCTGATCGGCGCGCCCGCCGTACCGCCCGCGGCGGGCCCCGGGCACTGAACCGGCAGACGGCGGCCCTCCCCGGCCCGGCCCTGCGCGGGAGCGCAGGACGACGCGGTCCGCTTCGGTCCGCTGCGATTCGGTCCGGTCCGGTCCCGTCCGGTCCCGTCCGGCGCAGGCGTAGCCGCCTGACGGCGCACCCTCAGCGGGCGCCGGCGCCCGGACGGCGCGGCCCCCGGCCGGCTCCTACGCGCGGAAGGCGCGAATCGCCCAGCGGTAGTGCGCGCCCGCCTTGCCCAGGCCCAGCAGGCCCGTGATCCACAGGATCATGCCGAGGCCCATGTAGTACGCGATCTCGCCGTACCGCCCCTCGGTCTGCCGGACCGACAGCGCGACCCCGAAGGTCAGGAACAGGCCCGCTCCGGCCAGCCCGAAGGAGGCGAGCAGCCAGGTCAGGCTCCGGCCGGGAGCGCGCACCCGCGAGTCGGCGGCCGGGTCCCGGTCCGCCTCCGCCCAGGCGCACAGCAGCCTGCGCACCTGACGGTCCCGCCGGGCGCCCCAGGCGAACCAGAACCCGGCCGGTACCAGCACGCCGACGCCGAGCACCGCGAAGAGGACGCCGAGGCCGAGGGAGACCACGTCGCCCTCCTCGAAGGCCATCAGGCCCATGGCGACGAAGGTCCAGCCGAGGGCGAAGACGGCCGAGACGGCCCAGAGCAGCAGCAGCCGCCCCATCCCCAGGCTCCGGCGGCCCAACTCCCGCAGGATGCGCGCGCGGTCGGCCCGGACGGCGCTTTCGTCCAGCCAGGCGCGCACGTGCGCGGGGGGTGGCGGAGGCGGCAGGTCACGGCGAGGCATGCGCATGACCATAGCGGCACCGCGGCCGGCCCCGGGGCCCGACGACGCCGGTCAGCCGCCGGCGACCTCCACCGACTCGAACCGCCAGCGGTGCACCGCCCGCGCGATCAAGTCGGCGGCGGGCTCGGGGAGTTCCGGCAGATCCGCCGACACCCCCTCGTCCGTCTCCCACCAGGTGACCACCAGGACCCGTTCCTGCGGGGCGCGGAACACCTCGCGGCGCACCGGCTCCCGCGCGAGGACCTGCGAACGGGCCCACTCCAGCAGCTCGTTGCCCCGGCCCCCGGCGGCCCGGGCCTCCCACATCAGCGCGACGGTGCTCATGAGTACAGGTTGTCCTTGCTCAACTCGTGCACGTGGTCATGGTCGTGGGCGTGCCCGTGGGTGTGCCCGTGGGTGTGCCCGTGGCCGTGCCCCTGGACGCCCGGCACGTGCGGGTCCGTCACCGGCAGCGACGAGTCCGCCGACAGGTCCCAGTCCGAGGCGGCCCGGTTCCGCTTGACCATTTCCGCGCCCAGCGCCGCCACCATGGCGCCGTTGTCGGTGCACAGCTTCGGCCGTGGCACCCGCAGGATGACGCCCGCGTCGTCGCACCGCTCCTGTGCCAGCGAGCGCAGCCGGGAATTGGCGGCCACACCGCCGCCGATCATCAGGTGGTCGACGCCCTCGTCCTTGCACGCCCGGATCGCCTTGCGCGTCAGCACGTCCACCACGGCCTCCTGGAAGGACGCGGCCACATCGCGCACGGGCACCTCCTCGCCCGCGTTCCGCTTCGCCTCGATCCAGCGGGCCACCGACGTCTTGAGCCCGGAGAAGGAGAAGTCGTACGGGGCGTCGCGCGGCCCCGTCAGCCCGCGCGGGAAGTTGATCGCCTTCGGGTCGCCCTCGCGTGCCAGCCGGTCGATCACCGGGCCGCCGGGGAAGCCCAGCTGGAGCACGCGGGCGATCTTGTCGAAGGCCTCGCCCGCCGCGTCGTCGATGGTCGCGCCGAGCGGCCGCACGTCGGAGGTGATGTCTGGGGCCAGCAGCAGCGAGGAGTGCCCGCCGGACACCAGCAGCGCCATGGTCGGCTCCGGCAGCGGGCCGTGCTCCAGCTGGTCCACGCAGATGTGCGAGGCGAGGTGGTTGACACCGTAGAGCGGCTTGCCGAGGGCGTACGCGTACGACTTGGCCGCCGAAACGCCCACCAGCAGGGCCCCCGCGAGGCCCGGACCGGCCGTGACCGCGATGCCGTCGAGGTCGCGGGCGCTGACCCCGGCCTCCTTCAGCGCGCGCTCGATGGTGGGGACCATCGCCTCCAGGTGGGCGCGCGAGGCCACCTCGGGCACGACCCCGCCGAAGCGCGCGTGCTCGTCGACGCTCGACGCGATCGCGTCCGCGAGGAGGGTGGTGCCGCGGACGATGCCGACGCCGGTCTCGTCGCAGGAGGTCTCGATGCCGAGGACGAGAGGTTCGTCAGCCATTGCTCTCACTGCTCTCAGTTCGTGCTTGTGCGGGGTCGGTCAGTCGCATGACGAGCGCGTCGACGTTGCCGGGCTGGTAGTAGCCGCGCCGGAAGCCGATGGGCTCGAAGCCGAAGCGCTCGTAGAGCTTCTGGGCGCGGGTGTTGTCCACCCGTACCTCCAGCAGCACCTCGGCGCACTCGAAGGCGGTGGCGGCGCGCAGCAGGTCGGTCAGGAGCCGGGCGCCGAGCCCGGTCCCCCACTGGTCGCGGGCGGCCGCGATGGTCTGTACGTCGGCCAGGTCGCCGGTGGCGGCCAGCCCGGCGTAGCCCACGATCCGGCCGGTCCCCGGGGCGCCGCCGCCGGCGGGAACCGTCTCGGCCACGACGTAGCGGCGGGTGGCCCGCGGGCCGCGGGCGTGGGCGAGTTCGGACCAGAACATGCCCGCGGACCAGGCGTCCTCGGGGAACAGCTCGTGTTCCAGCTCCAGCACGGGCTCTATGTCCCACCAGCGCATCTCGCGGAGCACGACGTCAGGGGCGGCCGTCACTGCGGGGTGACCACCTTGTAGTTCTTGGGCACCTGCGCGTCGGGCCGGCGCAGGTAGAGGGGGGTCGGCGGAAGGCCGGGACCGTTCTCGAACGCCGCCCCGGCCGCGAGCCGTTCCACGGCGAGGGAGGCCAGCGCGGCGGCCGACTGGTGCTCGGGCCCGCGCGCGTCCGGGAAGACCTCCGGGTACAGCAGCGCGCCCTGGCCCACCGCCGGGAGACCGGCGACCTGCTCGGCGATGTCGGCCGGGCGGTCCACGGCGGGCTCGCCGACCCGGGTCCGCGGGTCCTCGTAGCGCGCCCAGTAGACCTCCTTGCGCCGCGCGTCGGTGGCGACGGTGAAGGGGCCCTCGATCCCGGCGGCCCCCGCGGCGTAGGCGAGGCCGTCGAGGGTGCACAGGCCGTGCACGGGCACGCCGAGCACGGAGGCGAAGGTCGCGGCCGTGACGAGGCCGACGCGCAGCCCGGTGTAGGGGCCGGGGCCGACGCCGACGACGATGCCGGTGACGGCTTCGAGCTTCAGCCCGGCCTCGGCGAGCACCTTGTCGACACAGGGCAGCAACAGCTCCCCGTGGCGGCGGGCGTCGACCTGGCTGGACTCGGCGAGGACGGACGTGCCGTCGTGCAGGGCGACGGTGACGGCGGGCGTGGCGGTATCTACAGCGAGCAAGAGCACGCGAACAGCCTACGACTCCGGAACCCCAAGGGTTCGCGGGCGGTTGCGGAGCGGGCCTGCTGCTACCTTTCGATCAGATATCCAGGCAGCGCGGAGAGGTGGAGCAAGGTGGCACGCAGCAGCTCGGGAATCGTGGCCGGGCTCACCGCCGTGGCACTGGCAGCCGTCGGTTTCCTCGGCTACCAGGCATCCGCGACGGCGCCCGCGCACCCCCCGAAGGCGGCCGCGCAGGGGCCGGCACCCGCCCCGAGCCAGTCCGCCGCCAAGCAGGACCCGGCGAAGCCGGTGCCCGTGCCGGAGGGATCCGGTACCGGGGTGCGCGTCGTGTACTCGGTGGGCCAGAAGCGGGTGTGGCTGGTGGGCGACGCGGGCCAGGAGCCGAAGTCGTTCACGGTGATGCCGAGCACGGTGCACCCGAAGGCGGGCAGCTACCTGGTCGGCTCGCGCTCGGGCTCGGTCACGGGCTCCGACGGCGTGCCGATCGAGCACGTCGTACGGTTCGCCAGCACGGAGGGCGTGGCGATCGGCTTCAGCGCCCGCGCGGACGGCGCGACGCCGGAGCCCGACCCGAACAAGAAGACCGGCGGCATCCGCATGACGAAGGCCGACGGCGACGCCATGTGGGCCTTCGCGACGATCAACGTGAAGGTCGTCGTCGTTCCCTGACCGGGCCCCGCTTCACTCGTAAGAGCACACGGCCTCGCGCACTCAGGCCGCTTCGGACCCCGGAGCGGCCTGTTCCCGTACGCCGTCGCCCTCCGGCCCGCTCCCGTCCGCCGGTCCGTGCGGTTCGCGCGCGGGCGGCGTCGAGACGGCCGTGGCGGCCGGGCCGGCGGCGAGCAGCGCCCGCATCGACACGGCGGACGGGCGGGGTTCGCGCTGCGCTCCTGATGGTGCCGACATGGCTGCCTCCCGGGCCCCGGCACGCCGAACTTAGGCATACCTAAGAAACTCTCGGTACCATGTCATCACGGGCGCCGCCGCGGGCGCAATGTCTTGCCGACGAGTTGTCGGTACGTTCACTCCGTGAGGGCGCCCGCCAGGGTGTCCAGCCCGGCCCCGCCGGCCCAGCGCGCCCCGACCCCGCGGACCGAGACCTGCCGTACGTCGTCCAGGACCTCCTCGTGGCCGACCGCCCGCGCGATGACCACGTGCAGCCGGTCGTCGGAGAGCTCCTCCACCTTGCCGTCGCCCCACTCCACGACGACGACGGACTCGGGCAGCGAGACGTCGAGGTCCAGGTCCTCCATCTCGTCCAGCCCGCCGCCCAGCCGGTACGCGTCCACGTGGACCAGCGCCGGTCCGCCGCCCAGCGGGGGGTGTACGCGGGCGATCACGAAGGTCGGCGAGGTCACGGCCCCGCGCACGCCCATGCCCTCACCGAGCCCGCGGGTCAGTGTGGTCTTGCCCGCACCCAGCTCACCGGTCAGCAGGACGAGATCGCCCGGGCGCAGCAGGCCGGCGAGCCTGCGGCCCAGTTCGCGCATCGCGTCCGGGGAGTCGACGGTGATCCGGGCCCCGGCGTCGGCGTCGGCGCCTGCCTCAGGTCGTCCCGGTTCCTGGCTGCGCTGTGCTTCCAGCGGTACTTCTTCCATGCCCGCCAACGTTAGCCGGTGCGGCGGCCGGGACCGCGCCGGTGCGCGCCAGCAGCTCGGTCAGCAGCCCCGTCACCGTCTCGGGGTGCTCCAGCATCATCAGGTGCCCGGCGGACTCCAGGACCACCAGTTCGGCGCCCGGCAGCGCCTCCTTGATGGCCACGCTGTGCCCGGCCGGGGTGATCATGTCCTTGTCCCCGGCGACGACGGTGACGGGGATGTCCGCGAACCGCTGGAGCGCACCGGTCTTGTCGTGCGTCTGGAAGGCCGGGTAGAACTCGGCGACCACGTCGATCGGGGTGGCCTCGATGAGCCGCTCGGCGAAGCGGGCGACGGCCGGGTCCACGTCCCGGGAACCGAACGAGTACATCTTGATCATGCCGGCGAAGAGGTCCGCGGTGGCCCTGCGGCCCTTCTCCACCAGCTCCACCTGCGAGCCCAGCGCCTTGAGCACGCCCGGCAGGATGCGGCGTACGGCACCGAGGCCCACGGAGGGCAGCCCGTACGTCACCTCGTCGAGGCGGCCGCTGGAGGTGCCGACCAGGGCGACGCCGACGACCCGGTCGCGTACGAGGTCGGGGAACTGCTCCGCGAATCCCATGATGGTCATACCGCCCATCGAGTGACCCACGAGGATCAGCGGGCCCTCGGGCGCGGCGACGTCGATGACGGCCTTGAGGTCGCGGCCGAGCTGCTCGATGGTCACCGGATCGCCGTCCGCCTGTGCCAGTCCGCGGGCGCTGCGGCCGTGGCTGCGCTGGTCCCAGTAGACCGCGCGGACCACGCCGCGCAGGGCGGCGCGCTGGAAGTGCCAGGAGTCCTGGCCGAGGCAGTAACCGTGGCAGAAGACGACGGTGGCCTGCGGGGCGGCCTTGCGCAGCAGTCGCGACCGAGGCCGCTTGGCCTCCTCGGGGAGCTCGTCGACCTCGTAGTAGAGCTCGGTGGCGTCCTCGGCCGTGCAGGACCCCTGGGTCCCGCGCAGCCCGCCGTAGTCGCCCGCCGCGTCGAGGGCGAGGCGCGCCTTCATGCGCATGCCGCGCCCGACGGTGATCCGTTCGACCGCGACACCGGCAGCCGCGCCCGCGGCTATCACGCCGATGGCGGCGCCGGCCCAGCCGGCCTTGCGCCAGTTCTCGCTCACGCCGCCGCCCTCACTCCGTCTCAGGCGCCCAGGTACACCCGGGGCACTCGCCCTCCGATACGTGTGACGATCTCATACGCGATCGTGTCTGACGCCTGAGCCCAGTCCTCGGCGGTGGGCTCGCCGCGCTCCGCGTCCCCGAAGATGACGGCTTCGTCGCCCGCGGCCGCCCGGTCGCCGTCGAGGTCGACCACGAACTGGTCCATGGCCACGCGCCCGGCGACGCGGCGGATCCTGCCGCCGACGAGGACCGGGCCGCGCCCGGAGGCGTGCCGCGGGATGCCGTCGGCGTAGCCCGCCGGGATCAGCGCGAGGGTGGTCTCGGCGTCGGTGACGTAGTGGTGCCCGTAGCTCACGCCGTGTCCGGCCGGGACGGTCTTGACCAGCGCGAGGGAGGCCTTGAGGGTCATGGCGGGACGCAGGCCCAGCTGGGCCGAGGTGCCGAGCTCGGGCGCGGGCGAGACCCCGTAGACGGCCAGCCCACAGCGCACGAGGTCGAAGTGGGACTCGGGCACGGTGAGGGTCGCGGGCGAGTTCGCGATGTGCCGGACCTCGGGCTCGACGCCCTCCTTCTCGGCGTACGCGAGCATGTCGCGGAAGGCGGTGAGCTGGAGCTGGATGGACGGGTGCCCGGGCTCGTCGGCGCAGGCGAAGTGCGACCAGACGCCGGTGACCCGGACGGTGCCCTCGGCCTGGGCGGCGACGGCCGCCCCCACGAGCTCCGCCCAGTCGGCGGGCTGGCAGCCGTTGCGGCCGAGCCCGGTGTCGGCCTTGAGCTGGATCCTGGCGGGCCGGCCCGCCGCCCTGGCGGCCACCCGTACCTCGTCCAGGGCCCACATGCCGCTGACGGAGACGTCGAGACCGGCCTCGACGGCCTCCCGCCAGGGCCCTCCGGGGGTCCACAGCCAGCACATGATCCGGCCTTCGACCCCGGCGGCGCGCAGCGCGAGCGCCTCGTCGGGCGTGGCGGTACCGATCCAGCCGGCACCGGCCTCCTGGGCCGCCTTGGCGCAGGCCACAGCCCCGTGCCCGTAGGCGTCCGCCTTGACCACGGCCATCAGCTCGGCCCGGGGCGCCCGTTCGCGCAGCGCGCGCACGTTCGCCCGTACGGCATCGAGGTCGATCTCGGCGTACACGCGCGTCGGTGTCTCGTTCATCCTCCACAGTCTCTCAGAACCCCCCGCCACCGCCCGGCCCGGGCGCTGCGTGTGCGCCGCCACGGACCCGTCGCGGACCCGTCACGGCCGGCGGACGTCCCGCCAGGCACGGGGCAGGGCTTCGGCCAGTTGCTGGGCCAGCACCGGGGCTCCGGAGCCGGCGGCCAGCCGTCCGGCCAGTCCGTGGAGGTACGCCGCCACCGACCCGGCGTCCGCCCCGGACAGCCCGCCCGCCAGCAGGGAACCGGCCAGCCCGGACAGCACGTCCCCGCTCCCCGCGGTGGCCAGCCACGCGGTCCCCGTCGGGTTGGCCCGGACGGCCCGCGCCCCGGCGGAGGCGACCAGCGTCGTCGAGCCCTTCAGCAGCACCGTCGCCCCGTACCGCTGCGAAAGCGCCCGCGCCGCCGCCAGCCGCCCCGCCTCCACCGACTCCCGCGGGACCCCGAGCAGCGCCGCGGCCTCCCCCGCGTGCGGGGTCAGCAGGGTCGGGGCCGTCCGGGCCCGCAGCACCTCGGCGTCCATCCCCCGCAGTCCGTCCGCGTCGACCAGGACCGGCACGTCCTGCGCCAGCAGATCCGCGACCTCCCCGCCGCGCCCCTCGCCCAGTCCCGGCCCGACCACCCACGCCTGTACACGGCCCCGGCCGATCAGCGTCTCGGGGTACCGGGCGAGTACGGACTCCGCCGCCGGCCCGACGTAGCGCACCGCGCCCGCGCCGCCCCGCAGCGCCCCCGCCACGGCCAGCACGGCCGCGCCCGGGTACTGGAGTGATCCGGCGGCGATCCCGACCACGCCCCGCCGGTACTTGTCGCTCGACGCCGTCGGCACCGGCAGCAGCCCCGCCGCGTCGGCGTGCTGCAGGGCCTCCACGGCGGGCGCGGACAGCTCCAGCCCGATGTCCACCAGGTGCACCACGCCCGCCCGCGAGGCCCCGGGGTCGATCAGCAGTCCGGGCTTGTACGCCCCGAAGGTCACCGTCACGTCGGCCATGACGGCCGGCCCCGCCACCTCCCCGGTGTCCGCGTCCACCCCGCTCGGCAGGTCCACGGCGACCACGGGGACTCCCTGCGGGATCCGGTCCACCAGCGCTGCGGCCGCCGGCCTCAGCCCGCCGCGCCCGCCGATCCCGAGCAGCCCGTCCACCACGAGGTCCGCCCGCCGCGGGACCTCCCGCGCGAACCGCCCGCCGGCGGCCCGCAGCGCGGCGGACCCTCCCGCGTGCATCCGCTCCGGGTCCATCGGCACCGCCGTCACACCGGCTCCGCGCCTCGCCAGCCGCGCCCCGGCGTAGAGGGCGTCACCGCCGTTGTCGCCGGGCCCGACGAGCAGGACCACCCGCCCCCCGTAGACCCTCGGCAGCAGCCCCGCGCAGACGGCGGCCAGCCCGGCCGCCGCCCGCTGCATCAGGGCACCTTCGGGCAGCCGGGCCATCAGCTCGCGCTCGGCGGCCCGTACGGTCTCCACGCTGTAAGCAGTACGCATGGCACCAGCCTGCCCGACCGTGCCCCGACGAGGACGCCTATCCCTCGGCGATCACCACGGCGGACGCGACACCGGCGTCATGGCTCAGCGAGATGTGCCATGACTTCACGCCCAGTTCCAGCGCCCGCGCCTCGACCGTCCCGGACACCCGCAGCCGCGGCTGCCCGGAGTCCTCCACGTACACCTCGGCATCGGTCCACAGCAGCCCGGCGGGCGCGCCGAGCGCCTTGGCCAGGGCCTCCTTGGCCGCGAACCGGGCGGCGAGCGAGGCGGTCCCGCGCCGCTCACCGCTCGGCAGCGTCAACTCGGCGTCCAGGAAGAGCCGCTGCGCCATGTTCGGCGTCCGCTCCAGCGCCGCGCCGAACCGCTCGATCTCCGCGACGTCGATCCCCACGCCGATAATCACCGCACCAGCCCCCACTGCCTACTCCACCGTCACCGACTTCGCGAGGTTACGCGGCTGGTCCACCTCGTTGCCGCGCGCCGTCGCCAACTCGCAGGCGAACACCTGCAGCGGCACCGTCGCCACCAGCGGCTGGAGCAGCGTCGGCGTGGCCGGGATCCAAATCAGGTGGTCGGCGTACGGGACGACCGCCTCGTCGCCCTCCTCCGCGATCACGATGGTCCGCGCCCCGCGCGCCCTGATCTCCTGGATGTTCGACACGATCTTGTCGTGGAGCACGGACCGCCCGCGCGGCGACGGGACGACCACCACGACCGGCAGGTCCTGCTCGATCAGTGCGATCGGCCCGTGCTTGAGCTCGCCCGCGGCGAAGCCCTCGGCGTGCATGTACGCCAGCTCCTTGAGCTTGAGCGCGCCCTCCAGCGCCACCGGGTAGCCCACGTGGCGCCCCAGGAACAGCACGGTGTTCTTGTCGGCGAGGGACCGCGCCAGCGCCCGTACCGGCTCCATCGTCTCCAGTACGGTGTCCACCGCCGCGGCGATGTCCGACAGCTCGCGGATCACCGCCTCGATCTCGTCGCCCCACTTGGTGCCGCGCACCTGCCCGAGGTAGAGCGCGACGAGGTAGCAGGCCACCAGCTGCGTCAGGAACGCCTTGGTCGAGGCGACGGCCACCTCGGGGCCGGCGTGCGTGTACAGCACGGCATCCGACTCACGCGGGATCGTCGAGCCGTTCGTATTGCAGATGGCCAGCACCCTGGCGCCCTGCTCGCGCGCGTGCCGCAGCGCCATCAGGGTGTCCATGGTCTCGCCGGACTGCGAGATCGCGACCACCAGCGTCCGCTGGTCCAGGATCGGGTCGCGGTAGCGGAACTCGCTGGCCAGCTCCGTCTCGCACGGGATGCGGGTCCAGTGCTCGATGGCCAGCTTCGCGATCAGGCCCGCGTGGTACGCCGTACCGCACGCCACGATCACGACCTTGTCGACCTCCCTGAGCACCGAGACGGGGATGCGCACCTCGTCCAGGGTCAGCGAGCCGCTCGCGTCGATCCTGCCCAGGAGGGTGTCGGCGACGGCCTTCGGCTGCTCGGCGATCTCCTTGAGCATGAAGTAGTCATAACCCCCCTTCTCGGCCGCCGAGGCGTCCCAGTCCACGTGGTACGCCCGAACGGACGCGGGCGAACCGTCGAAGTCGGTCACCGTCACCCCGTCACGGCGGAGCTCGACGACCTGGTCCTGCCCCAGCTCGATCGCGGACCGGGTGTGGTCGATGAACGCGGCCACGTCCGAGGCGAGGAAGTTCTCTCCCTCTCCAACGCCCACCACCAGAGGCGAGTTCCGGCGCGCGCCCACCACCACGTCCGGCTCGTCGGCGTGCACCGCGACCAGCGTGAAGGCACCCTCCAGCCGCCGGCACACCTGCCGCATCGCCGCCGCGAGGTCCGCGGTCTGCGCGAACCGTTCGGCGAGCAGGTGCGCCACGACCTCGGTGTCCGTCTCGGACTCCAGCCGGTGCCCGCGCTCGGCCAGTTCGGCGCGCAGCGCGGCGAAGTTCTCGATGATGCCGTTGTGCACGACGGCCACCCGGCCGGAGTTGTCCAGGTGGGGGTGCGCGTTGACGTCGGTGGGCCCGCCGTGGGTGGCCCACCGGGTGTGCCCGAGCCCGGTGGAACCGGCCGGCAGCGGTTTGCCGACGAGCTCCTTCTCCAGATTGACGAGCTTTCCGGCCTTCTTCACGGAGGTCAGCCCCCCGTCGGAGAGCACGGCGACACCCGCCGAGTCGTAGCCGCGGTACTCCAGCCGCTTGAGTCCGGCGATGACCACATCGAGCGCCGACTGCGCTCCCACGTAACCCACAATTCCGCACATAGGGCGCAGCGTACGCCGAAGTCGCCCGCCTGCCCCGTACCTGAACAAGACGAAAAACCCCGCCCCGGCGAAGGCGCCGGGGCGGGGTCGACGGTCAGTCGGGCGGGTCTCAGCCGAGCTTCTTGACCTGGGCGTCGACGACGGCCTTCGGCTGCTCGGCGGTGCCGGTCAGGCTCAGGGCCGAGAAGTTCGCGAGGGTGTTCCCCTTGCGCACGACCACGAGCTCCATGCTGAACTTCTCGCCGTCCGCGTCACCCGTCACGGTGTACGCGAGCGCCTCGTCGCCCGCGGTGACCGCGGCGCCGGGAGCCAGCTTGCTGATCTTGAGCGAGTCGCCGCCCTGGCTGCCCGTGTAGCCGCCCGTGCAGGCCGCGCCCGCCTTCTTGATGGTGGCGAAGGCCTCCTCGGCGCCCTTGCCCTCGTACGAGGACAGGGTGACGGAGGTGGCGGTGGCACCCAGGGCTGCCATCGCGGCCTTCATCTTCTCCTCGGGGCTGGCGTCCGCGGCGGGCTCCTTGCCCTTGGCGACGGCCTTGGTACGGGCGGTGCCCGCGGCGGAGCCGACCGGAGCCATGGCCTGCGCCTTGACCAGCGGCTGGCACTCGGGCTTGTCACTGGTGGCACCGGCGGCCGCCGCCGCCTCGGCCGGCGTGGCCGGCTTGACCACGTGCTCGGGCAGGTCTGCCTGGACGACGAGCAGGCCGGTCAGCTCGGCGTCCGTCTTCGCCTTGGCGGCGGGCGCGGCCGACGCCGCCGGGGCGCCGGTGGACGGCTTGGCGTCCGCCTTGGTGTCGGCCTTGTCCGCACCGCAGGCGGTGGCCAGCAGGGCCAGGGACACCGCGGACGCGGTCAGGACGGTACGACGGACAAGAGCGGTACGCACGAAAGATCTCCCCCATGGAGCACGGTGAATTCAGGGCAGCGCGAAGAGCTATCCGGAGCTGCGGTGATCCACAATGTACGGGCCGTTCGATCACCCGTCCGGATTTTCGCGCGCGGGCAACCGATCGTGACCAGGGCGATACCCCCGCTGAGCCGAATCGAGACCGGCGCCGCCACCACCCCCGGCCGGCCCCCTCCGCACCCCCCTCGCGCCCCCTCCGCACCCCCTGAGCACGTGACCGACCACACCACCCACAACCGCCCCCGAGCCCCGACAATGGCGGTGTGATCACTTCGCCGCCACGAAGCAGCACGCCGGAGCGCGCAACGGAGCGCAACGGCCGGGACGGGCAGCACCCCACGCGCCCCGCCCACCGCCGGGGCCCCGAGCCCTCGCCGTACGTCGACCTCACCCGCGCCGAGTGGAGCGCCCTGCGCGAGCGGACCCCGTTGCCGCTCACCGCCGACGAGGTCGAGCGGCTGCGCGGCCTCGGCGACGTCATCGACCTCGACGAGGTCCGCGACGTGTACCTGCCGCTGTCCCGCCTCCTGAACCTGTACGTCGGCGCCACCAGCAACCTCCGGGGCACCCTGAACACCTTCCTCGGCGACGCGGGCAACGGCCACGGAGCCCAGCAGGGCACCCCGTTCGTCATAGGGGTCGCCGGGTCGGTCGCGGTCGGCAAGTCCACCGTGGCCCGTCTGCTCCAGGCCCTCCTCGCCCGCTGGCCCGAGCACCCGCGCGTGGAGCTCGTCACCACCGACGGCTTCCTCTACCCGATGAAGGAGCTCCAGCGGCGCGGCCTCACCTCCCGCAAGGGCTTCCCCGAGTCCTACGACCGCCGCGCGCTCACCCGTTTCGTCGCCGACATCAAGGCCGGCAAGGACGAGGTCCGGGCCCCGGTCTACTCGCACCTGATCTACGACATCGTGCCCGGCGAGGAGCTCGTGGTGCGACGCCCGGACATCCTCATCGTCGAGGGCCTCAACGTGCTCCAGCCGGCCCTCCCCGGCAAGGACGGCCGGACGCGCGTCGGCCTCGCCGACTACTTCGACTTCAGCGTGTACGTGGACGCGCGCCCCGAGGACATCGAGCGCTGGTACCTGGGCCGCTTCCGGAAGCTGCGCGAGACCGCCTTCCAGAATCCCTTCTCCTACTTCCGCAAGTACACCCAGGTCTCCGAGGAGGAGGCCATGGAGTACGCGCAGACGATGTGGCGGACCGTCAACAAGCCCAACCTGCTGGAGAACGTGGCCCCCACCCGCGGCCGCGCCACCCTGGTCGTGCGCAAGGGACCGGACCACAAGGTGCAGAAGCTGAGCCTGCGCAAGCTCTAGCCAGTGGCCCTTGGCCGGCTCTCCAGTGGCTAGGGTGCGGGAATGCTGCATCTGCGGATGATCACCCCGCCCCACCTCACGGAGCAGGTGGTGGCGCTGATCGACCGGACGGTGGGAACCACCCATCTGGTCGTGCTCCCCGGCGCCGCCCGCGACCCCGGGGGCGATCTCGTCCTGTGCGACGTCGCCCGCGAGGCGGCCGACGAGCTGCTGCAGGAGATGCGCTCGCTCGGCGTCGACAAGACCGGTTCGATCGCCGTCGAGAACATCGACCTGTCCATCTCCGCACGTGCCGACGCCGCGGAGGAGGAGGCGCCGGGCGAGGCCGCCGACGCGGTGGTCTGGGAACAGCTCGCCGAGTCGACGCACGAGGAATCCACCCTCACGTTCACCTACGGCGTCTTCATGATCATTGCGACGATGATCGCGGCCTGCGGCGTGGTCCTGGACAACGCGATCCTGATCGTGGGCGCCATGGCGGTCGGCCCGGAGTTCGGCCCGCTCGCCGGCGTCTGCACGGGCCTGGTCCAGCGCCGCCCGAGGCTCGCCGGGCGATCGCTCCTGGCACTGGTGGTCGGCTTCACGGCGGCGATCGCGGCCACGACGGTCTTCAGTCTGGGGATGGACGGGCTCGGCCTGTTCCACGAGCGACTGCTCGAAGACCCGCGGCCGAACACCAGCTTCATCTGGCAGCCCGACCCGTTCTCCTTCGTCGTGGCGCTGCTCGCCGGCGTGGCCGGCATGCTGTCGCTGACGTCGGCGAAGGCCGGGGCGCTGGTCGGCGTGGCGATCTCCGTCACCACCGTCCCGGCGGGCGCCAACGCCGCCGTGGCGCTCAGCTACGGCGATTTCGCCCAGATGTGGGGCTCGGGCATCCAGCTGGCGGTGAACCTGGGCGGCATCATCCTCTCGGGCACGCTCACCCTCCTCACCTGGAAACTGCTGTGGCGCACCCAGCAGGGCCGGATGATCCGGAAGCCGGGTGCGCCACTCAGGCCGGGCGGAGCGGGTTAGCCCAGGGTTAGCCCAGCGCCGACTTCACGACGTCGGCGAGCCGGCCGGCCACCGCGAGGGCCTGCTCGATGTCGGCGGCCTCCACCATCACCCGCACGAGCGGCTCCGTACCCGACGGACGGAGCAGCACCCGCCCGGTGGTGCCCAGCTCGCGCTCGGCGTCGGCCACCGCCGCCGCCAGCTCCCCGGAGGTCCCCACGCGGGACTTGTCCACGTCGGGAACGTTGATCAGCACCTGGGGCAGCCGCTGCATGACGCCGGCCAGCTCCGCCAGGGACTTGCCGGTGGCCGCGACCCGCGCCGCCAGCAGCAGGCCGGTCAGCGTGCCGTCACCGGTCGTCGCGTGGTCGAGGATGATCACGTGGCCGGACTGCTCGCCGCCCAGCGCGTAGCCGTGCTCCTTCATGGACTCCAGCACGTACCGGTCGCCGACCCCGGTCTGCACGACCTGGATGCCCTCGCCCTCCATCGCCAGCTTGAAGCCCAGGTTGGACATCACGGTGCCGACCACGGTGTTCTCGCGCAGCTGCCCGGCCTCGCGCATGGCCAGCGCCAGCACCGCGAGGATCTGGTCGCCGTCGACCTCCGCGCCGGTGCCGTCCACGGCCAGGCAGCGGTCCGCGTCACCGTCGTGCGCGATGCCGAGGTCCGCGCCGTGCTCGACCACGGCCGCCTTGAGCAGGCCGAGGTGGGTGGAGCCGCAGCCGTCGTTGATGTTCAGGCCGTTGGGCTCGGCGCCGATGGTGACGACCTCCGCGCCGGCCCGGGCGAAGGCTTCGGGCGACACGTACGCGGCCGCGCCGTGCGCCTCGTCAAGGACGACCTTCAGACCGTCGAGGCGGTTGGGGAGGACCCCGATGAGGTGGGCGACGTACCTGTCGAAGCCCTCGGTGTAGTCGGAGACCCGGCCGACGCCGGAGCCGGTGGGCCGGTCCCAGGGGGCGCCGGTGCGGTGCTGCTCGTAGGTCGACTCGATGCGGTCCTCCAGCTCGTCGGCGAGCTTGTGGCCGCCGCGCGCGAAGAACTTGATCCCGTTGTCGGGCATGGCGTTGTGGCTGGCGGAGAGCATCACGCCGAGGTCGGCACCCAGCGCACCGGTGAGATACGCCACCGCCGGGGTGGGCAGCACACCGACGCGCAGGACGTCCACGCCCGCGCTCGCGAGGCCGGCCACGACCGCCGCCTCAAGGAATTCGCCGGAGGCCCGGGGGTCCCGGCCGACCACGGCCGTCGCGCGGTGACCCGCGAAGGTACCCGCCTCGGCCAGTACGTGGGCTGCCGCCACGGAGAGGCCGAGCGCGAGCTCCGCCGTCAGATCCGCGTTGGCGACGCCGCGTACACCGTCCGTCCCGAAGAGTCGTCCCACTGTTGTCCTCCCGAGTTTCCGCTTCGCTTTGTGACCGCTTGTGACAGGTATTTGCCGCTTGTGGCGGTAAACGAACCGCCCCGACAGCACAGAGAGTGCTGCCGGGGCGGTTTCGTTGCAGAACAGCAGGCGCAGATTAACGCTTGCTGTACTGCGGAGCCTTACGGGCCTTCTTGAGACCGGCCTTCTTGCGCTCGACCGCACGGTCGTCGCGGGAGAGGAAGCCGGCCTTCTTCAGCGCCGGGCGGTTGTTGTCCACGTCCGCCTCGTTCAGCGCACGGGCCACACCGAGGCGCAGGGCGCCGGCCTGGCCGGAGACGCCGCCACCCGCGATGCGGGCGATGATGTCGTAGCGGTTGTCCAGCTCAAGGAGCTTGAACGGCTCGTTGACTTCCTGCTGGTGCACCTTGTTGGGGAAGTAGTCCTCAAGGGTGCGACCGTTGATCTTCCACTTGCCGGTGCCCGGAACGATCCGGACGCGGGCGATGGCGTTCTTGCGACGGCCCAGGCCGGCAGCCGGCTGGGGGTCGCCGAAGCGACCGGCAAGGGACTCGGAGGTGTAGTCGCCCTCGACGACGACCTCAGACTCGCTGGTGTACTCCTCGACGTTGCCCTCGAACTCGTCGACGGGGGTCGTCTCGGCGGTGGTCTCGGCCACGATGCTCCTCAGAATTTTCTACGTCTTAGGGGGTGGCCGGAACTACTGCGCGACCTGGGTGATCTCGAACGGCACCGGCTGCTGGGCAGCGTGGGGGTGCTGGTCGCCCGAGTAGACCTTCAGCTTCGAGAGCATCTGACGGCCCAGGGTGTTCTTGGGGAGCATGCCCTTGATGGCCTTCTCGACGGCCTTCTCCGGGTTGTTCGCCAGGAGGTCGTCGTACCGCACGGAGCGGAGACCACCCGGGTAGCCGGAGTGGCGGTACGCCATCTTCTGCGACGCCTTGTTGCCGGACAGGTGAACCTTGTCGGCGTTGACGACGATGACGAAGTCGCCCATGTCCATGTGGGGGGCGTAAGTCGGCTTGTGCTTACCCCGCAGGAGGGCAGCGGCCTGGGTCGCCAGACGGCCGAGGACAACGTCCTGGGCGTCGATGACGAGCCACTGGCGCGAGATGTCGCCGGGCTTGGGGCTGAACGTACGCACGCGTATGCCTTCGCTTCTTCAGTGGTGGTATCCCAAGGGCGCAAGCCCTACGGGAAGGTCCTGACAGGGTCACCACGGACGATCACGACAGCCCTCGTTCACATCGGGGACGCAACCCGTGTGAACCGCTGGTCATCGGCCCGGTGGACCGGCGCAAGGCCCTTTCACGTGAGAATGAGCAAGCCAATACGCATAACAAACCAGCAGAGTACCCAAGCAAACCCGTACGGGTCAAAACGCGGTCCGCGATGCCGATTCTGCTGGCGTCGCGGCGCACTCCGGTTCGGTCCTGGGTGGGGACCCCGCAGTTGTTACGGGCTCCAGGGTAACCCGAGCTGAGCGCAGCGCACGACGCGCCAGCAGAATCGCGAGCCCGCACAGGGTGGCGCAGTCCTTGAAGGCGCGCCGCTTGGCGTCCAGCTCCGACGGCCACGGGATCCCCGCCGTCTGGGGGGCCAGGGCCGCCCAGAACCAAGGCGAACGCGGCATCGAGCCCGGCCGCACCGCCGAGGCCAGCAGCAGCGGCAGCACCACCAGCAGGTAGTGGTCGAAGGACGGCCGGGACACCAGGAATGCGGCGAGCATCACCATGCAGGCCGTCTCCACCAGCCGCAGCTCGCCGCCGTCGGCATCGTCCGTACGCCGCCACCGCACCCGGGCCGCCCACAGGCCGGTCCCGGCCCCCGCGAAGGCGACCAGCACCGCCAGCGGCTCCGGCACCCCCAGCCGCGGCAGCACCGCGATCGGCGAGGCGTCCCACGGCAGCGCGTACGAGTCCTGCCCCTTGAGCAGGAACGGCAGGGTCTTGGTGAAGAACAGCGACGGGCTCGGCATCAGCAGCGCACCGGCCAGCGAGATCCCCAGCGGCACCAGCACCGCCGCGGCCAGCCCCCGCCAGCGCCGGGCGACCAGGAAGACCAGCCCCATCGGCACCAGCATCGGCTTGCAGGCGATGGCCAGCCCCACCACCAGCCCGGCCGCCCCCCAGTGCCGCCGGTGCGCGAGCAGCAGGGCCACCGGCAGCGCGGCCGCCGAGATGGCCGTCCAGTTGCCGATCAGCACGAGGTTGACGTACGGCTTGTAGGCGAGGGCGAGGACCGGGAAGCCGACCACCGCGAAGCGCGAGCGCAACGGCACCGAGAACAGCCGCAGCGCCGCCAGCCAGCCCGCGCCCAGCAGCGCCGACATCGCGACCGGCAGGGTCCACCTCAGCACCGTCTGCGGCAGCAGCGCCTCCGGCACCGCCATCAGCACGGCACTGGGCAGGTACAGGAAGCGCTTGTCCTCGTACGGGGACCCGCCCGCCAGCAGCGTCTGCGCGGCCTTGACCACGAAGGCGTTGTCCGAGCCCCAGTTCTCCCGCAGGCTCGTGGAGACGGCGATCCCCAGCAGCACCGCGAGCGAGAGGAGCTGCCAGGGCCGTGAGGCGGGCCGCAGCAGCCAGTCGATCAGCCGGTTGCCGGAGGTCTCCCACTTCATCAGCCAGATGCTAGGCCGCAGCCCCACGGCGACTTCCCCTCACTCCGGCCGAGGGGCGGTCGCCCCCCTAGCGCTTGCGTTCGACTCTACGTTCGTCCCAGACGGGTTCCTGAGTCTCCCGCACAACACCGTCCGAACCGAAGACCAGGTAACGGTCAAATGTGCGCGCGAACCAGCGGTCGTGCGTGACGCACAGCACGGTGCCCTCGTAGGCCTCCAGGCCGTCCTGGAGCGCCTCCGCGGATTCCAGGTCCAGGTTGTCCGTCGGCTCGTCCAGCAGCAGCGCCGTGGTCCCCGCCAGCTCCAGCAGCAGGATCTGGAAGCGCGCCTGCTGGCCGCCCGACAGCTTCTCGAAGGGCTGGTCGCCCTGACGCTCCAGCTCGTAGCGGCGCAGCACCCCCATCGCCGCGCCCAGGGGCTTGGCGGCCTCCGTCCACAGGATGTCCACGAGCGTGCGCCCGAACAGCTCGGGATGCGCGTGCGTCTGCGCGAAGTGGCCGGGAACCACCCGCGCGCCCAGCTTCCACGTGCCCGTGTGCGTGACGTCCTCGCCCGCCAGCAGCCGCAGGAAGTGAGACTTCCCGGAGCCGTTCGAGCCGAGGACCGCCACCCGCTCGCCGTAGAAGACCTCCAGCGAGAAGGGCTTCATCAGGCCCGTGAGCTCCAGGTTCTCCACGGTGAGCGCGCGCACGCCCGTACGGCCGCCCTTGAGCCGCATCCGGATGTCCTGCTCGCGCGGCGGCTCCGGCGGCGGGCCGGCCTCCTCGAACTTCTGGAAACGGGTCTGCATCGCCTTGTAGCGCGAGGCCATGTCGGGGCTGGACGCCGCCTGGTTGCGCAGCCGCAGCACCAGGGCCTTCAGACGGGCGTGCTCCTCGTCCCAGCGCCGCTTGAGCTCCTCGAAGCGCGCGAAGCGCTCCTTGCGGGCCTCGTGGTACGTGCCGAAGCCCGCACCGTGCACCCACACGTCCGTGCCCATCGGGCTCGGCTCCAGGCTGATGATCTTCTCGGCGGCCGTGGACAGCAGTTCCCGGTCGTGCGACACGAACAGCACGGTCTTGCGGGTGGCCTTCAGCTGGCCCTCCAGCCACCGCTTGCCCGGGACGTCGAGGTAGTTGTCCGGCTCGTCGAGCAGCAGCACCTCGTCCGGCCCGCGCAGCAGCGCCTCCAGGACGAGCCGCTTCTGCTCACCGCCCGACAGCGTGCGCACCTCGCGGAACTGCGCCGAGTCGTACGGGACGGCCAGCGCGGCCATGGTGCAGACGTCCCACAGGGTCTCCGCCTCGTAGCCCTGCACGTCGGCCCAGTCGCTGAGCGCCTGCGCGTACGCCATCTGCGCGGCCTCGTCGTCGACCGTCAGGATCAGCTGCTCGGCCCGGTCCACGGCCTTCGCGGCCTCCCGGATCCGTGGCTGCGCCACCGACACCAGCAGGTCCCGTACGGTCGTCTCGTCCCGCACGGACCCCACGAACTGCGACATCACGCCGAGCCCGCCGCTGACGGTGACCCCGCCGCCGTGCGGCTGGAGCTCCCCGGAGATCAGTTTCAGCAGGGTGGTCTTGCCGGCCCCGTTCGCCCCCACGAGGGCGACCACCGACCCCTCCCCCACCCGGAAGGAGACGTCAGGGAGCAGTACCCGCCCGTCGGGAAGGTAGTACTCCAGGTGGCTGGCTTCGAGATGTCCCATGCCGGGCATTGTCCAGGTCCGGCACCGATCCGCCCAAACGGATTAGGGGGGCGTCAGCAGCAGCCGGCTCCGGGAAGGGTCCGCACGTTGCGGGCCTCCTTGCTGCGCGCCGCCAGCAGCTCGTCGGCCGGGTAGCCGACCTCCTCCAGCGTGAGCCCGTGCGGCTTGACCACGTGCACCGAGGAGTCCCGTACGGCGGCTTCCAGCACCTTGCCCGGCCAGTCGGTCGGCCGGTGGCCGTCGCCCACGTGCAGCAGGGCCCCGACCAGCGAGCGGACCATGTTGTGGCAGAAGGCGTCGGCGCGGACGGTCGCGGTGATGATCCCGTCGTCGGCGCGCTCCCAGCTGAGCTGCTGGAGCGTACGGATGGTCGTGGCGCCCTCGCGCTTCTTGCAGTACGCGGCGAAGTCGTGCTCGCCGAGCAGCGGGGCGGCGGCCTCGTTCATGGCGTCCACGTCGAGGGGCCACTGGTGCCACAGCACGTGCCCGCGGCGCAGCGGGTCGACGCCGCCCTGGTGGTCGCCCACGCGGTAGGCGTAGCGGCGCCAGATGGCCGAGAAACGCGCGTTGAAGCCCTGCGGGGCCTCGGCGACCTTCCACACCCGTACGTCGTGCGGCAGCCTGCCCGCGAGGCGGCGCAGCAGCTTGTCGTGGTGCTCGGCCCAGACCTCCTCGGCCAGGTCGAACTGCGCGACCTGGCCGCGGGCGTGCACACCCGCGTCCGTACGCCCGGCCACGGTCAGCTCGACGGGCTCGGACAGCCGCATCACGGTCTGCAGGGCCGACTCCAGCTCGCCCTGGACGGTCCGCAGCACGCGCTGCTTCGCCCAGCCGGAGAAGTCCTTGCCGTCGTAGCTCAGGTCCAGCCGCACCCGGACGTGCCCGGGCTCCACCTCGTCACTCACGTGACAGATCCTCTCAGGCGGGTCTTTCAGAAACGGAGAACGGGCCCACCCCCGGAAGGGGCGGGCCCGTTCAAAGCCGATCAAGCAAGCTCGATCCCGAAGCGGGATCAGGCCTCCTTGGTCTCCTCGGCGGGGGCCTCGGTGGCCTCGGCCTTGGCCTCCGCCTCCTTGACCGCGCGCTTGGTGGCGGCCTCGGCCTCACCGGTGGCCTGCTGGGCGACCGTAAGGGCCTCGACCAGCTCGATCACGGCCATCGGGGCGTTGTCGCCACGACGGTTGCCGATCTTGGTGATGCGCGTGTAACCACCGGGGCGGTTCTCGTAGCGCGGGGCGATCTCGGTGAACAGCGTGTGCACGATGCTCTTGTCCGTGATCGTCTGCAGCACCAGGCGACGGTTGTGGATGTCGCCCTTCTTGGCCTTGGTGACCAGACGCTCGGCGTAGGGACGCAGGCGACGGGCCTTGGCCTCGGTGGTGGTGATGCGGCCGTGCTCGAAGAGCGCCTTCGCGAGGTTCGCGAGAAGGTGCTTCTCGTGCGCGGCGCTGCCGCCCAGACGGGCACCCTTTGCGGGACGCGGCATGGTGTTACTCCTTCATATCTGCACCGGCCGTGTCAGGTACCGGTGTCAGTTCCCCCGAGGCGGATGCCGCGGGAAAGATCTACGGGTGCTGCTTAGTACTGCTCGGTCTCGACGAAACCGGCGTCCGCGTCGTCGTCGGCGCCGAAGGCGTCGGCGGCGGCAGTCGGGTCGAATCCGGGCGGGCTGTCCTTGAGGGCCAGGCCCATGCCGGCCAGCTTCGCCTTGACCTCGTCGATCGACTTCGCACCGAAGTTGCGGATGTCGAGCAGGTCGGCCTCGGAGCGGGCGACGAGCTCACCCACGGAGTGGATGCCCTCGCGCTTGAGGCAGTTGTACGACCGAACGGTGAGCTCCAGCTCCTCGATCGGCAGCGCCAGGTCGGCGGCCAGGGCGGCGTCCGTGGGGGACGGGCCCATGTCGATGCCCTCGGCGTCGATGTTGAGCTCGCGCGCCAGACCGAACAGCTCGACCAGGGTCTTGCCGGCGGACGCCATGGCGTCACGCGGGCGCATGGCCTGCTTGGTCTCGACGTCGACGATCAGCTTGTCGAAGTCGGTGCGCTGCTCGACTCGGGTCGCCTCGACCTTGTAGGTGACCTTGAGGACCGGGCTGTAGATGGAGTCGACCGGGATACGGCCGATCTCCTGGCCCAGCTGCTTGTTCTGGACGGCGGAGACGTAGCCGCGACCGCGCTCGACGGTCAGCTCCATCTCCAGCTTGCCCTTGCCGTTGAGCGTGGCGAGGACCAGGTCCGGGTTGTGCACCTCGACACCGGCCGGGGGCGCGATGTCGGCAGCGGTGACCAGGCCGGGACCCTGCTTGCGCAGGTACATCACGACCGGCTCGTCGTGCTCCGAGGAGACGACCAGCTGCTTGATGTTGAGGATGATGTCGGTGACGTCTTCCTTGACACCCGGCACGGTGGTGAACTCGTGCAGGACGCCGTCCACGCGGATGCTGGTGACAGCGGCACCCGGGATCGAGGACAGGAGCGTACGGCGCAGGGAGTTACCGAGGGTGTAGCCGAAGCCCGGCTCCAGCGGCTCGATCACGAACCGCGAGCGGTACTCGTCTACGACCTCTTCGGTCAGCGAAGGACGCTGAGCGATAAGCATGTCTGTGTTCCTTCATTCGTGGACGCCCACTATTTGACGCCCGACGGGATGCCGTACCGGAGTACGGCTACTGCAAGGGTACGGGCGGCACGTCCCCCGAAGGGGTCGTACCGCCCGGACACTCAAGAACGCAACTGTGCGTCCGCTGCGTCAGACGCGGCGGCGCTTCGGCGGGCGGCAGCCGTTGTGCGGGGTGGGGGTGACGTCCTGGATCGAGCCGACCTCGAGGCCGGTGGCCTGGAGGGAGCGGATCGCGGTCTCGCGGCCGGAGCCCGGACCCTTGACGAAGACGTCAACCTTGCGCATGCCGTGCTCCTGCGCGCGGCGGGCGGCCGACTCGGCGGCCATCTGCGCGGCGAAGGGGGTGGACTTGCGCGAGCCCTTGAAGCCGACGTGGCCGGCGGAGGCCCAGGAGATCACGTTGCCCGAGGGGTCGGTGATCGAAACGATGGTGTTGTTGAACGTGCTCTTGATGTGGGCGTGCCCGTGAGCGACGTTCTTCTTTTCCTTGCGGCGCACCTTCTTGGCAGCGCCCTGACGACCCTTGGGGGGCATCTAAATCTCCTACGGGAGGTGGTCGGTCCTACAGCGCAAGACCGCTGAACAGGACTACTTCTTGCCCGGCTTCTTCTTACCGGCGATCGCGCGACGCGGGCCCTTGCGGGTACGAGCGTTCGTGCTGGTGCGCTGACCGTGCACCGGCAGGCCACGACGGTGGCGGATGCCCTGGTAGCACTGGATCTCGATCTTGCGACGGATGTCGCCCTGGATCTCGCGGCGGAGGTCACCCTCGGTACGGAGGTTGGCGTCCACGTACTCGCGGATCTTGACGAGGTCCTCTTCGGCCAGGTCACGAACGCGGGTGTTCGGGTTCACGCCGGTGGAGGCGAGGATCTCCTTGGACCGGGTGCGCCCGATACCGAAGACGTAGGTGAGTGCGATCTCCACACGCTTTTCGCGCGGGATGTCAACACCGGAAACGCGTGCCACAAATGGCTCCTGTGTGTTCGGGGGTCTTCCGCAGAACCAGTCCCGACCGCCGACCACCCGAAGTGGGTGATGGTACGTCCGGGTCCCCGGCCCCCGCCGGAGGTGCCGCCGGCCCCGCAAAGGGCTGGGCGGATTCTGCGTATGTACGTTTTCTTACGTCGCGCGAAGAACTGCGGAAGGCAGGTCGGTCGGCGTGCGTCAGCCCTGGCGCTGCTTGTGGCGCAGGTTGTCGCAGATGACCATGACCCGACCGTGACGGCGGATCACCTTGCACTTGTCGCAGATCTTCTTGACGCTCGGCTTGACCTTCATGTTGGTGAGGTTCTCCGGGTCAGTGCCACCACCCGCACCGGGACAAGACGCCCAGGCAGGAGTGAGGACAAGATCTACTTGTATCGGTAGACGATCCGGCCACGCGTCAGGTCGTACGGAGACAGCTCCACGACGACCCGGTCATCCGGGAGGATGCGGATGTAGTGCATGCGCATCTTGCCGCTGATGTGCGCGAGGACCTTGTGACCGTTCTGCAGTTCCACCTTGAACATCGCGTTCGGGAGGGACTCGATCACGGTGCCCTCGATTTCGATGGCACCTTGCTTCTTGGCCACGCTTCGCCTTTCGAATCGGCTACCTTGATCGGTCTCGCGCGCCATGCAGGCATGGAAGTGCACGAGAGCCGACGAGTCAGTCTACGTCAGGGCTCCCAGAAAAACGAATCCGGAAAGTTTGCCCCAGAGTGTAGATCATTAACCGGGGAGGTCCGGGGCGGTGGTGACCCCGGTCCTGCCTCCCCGTGCCGCGCCCGCGAGCTCGGCGCTGACGCGCCTCACGTGCTTCGCGCGGCCGCGCCCGACTCCGTCCGTCGGCCGGCCCTCCCAGTGGCAGCTGGGCGGGCCGGAGCCGGAGCCGACGCACCGGCCGGGATCAGCCCAGGGGGTCCGGGGCCGTGGTGACCCCGTACTCCGCCAGCTTCGCCTTGCCGCAGTCCGGGCTGGTCAGGACGATGGGGCCGGCCTCGGTCAGGGCGATGGAGTGCTCCCAGTGCGAGGACCAGGTGCCGTCCGTCGTGATGACCGTCCAGTCGTCCGCCAGGACCTCGGTCGCGGCCGTTCCCAGGGAGACCATCGGCTCGATCGCCAGGCAGACGCCCGGGACCAGCTTGATCCCCTTGCCCCGCTTGCGCGAGACGTAGTTCAGGAGGTGGGGGTCCATGTGCATCTCGGACCCGATGCCGTGGCCGCCGTAGTCCTCGATGATCCCGAACTTGCCGAGGCTGTGCTCACCGGTGGACGGACGCGGCTGGCGCTTGATGTACGTCTCGATCGCCTTCGAGATGTCCACGAGGCGGTTGCCGAGCTTCATGGCGGCGATGCCGGCCCACATGGACTCCTCGGTCACCCGGGACAGCTCCACGAGCTCAGGGGCGTGCCCGGTGCCCACGAAAGCGGTGTAGGCCGCGTCCCCGTGCCAGCCGTCGACGATCGCGCCGGCGTCGATCGAGATGATGTCGCCGTCCTTGAGGACCGTCTTGTCGTCCGGGATGCCGTGGACGACGACCTCGTTCACCGAGGTGCAGATGGTCGCGGGGAAACCGCCGTAGCCGAGGAAGTTCGACTTGGCCCCGGCGTCCGCGATGACCTTGCGGGCCACCATGTCCAGATCCCGCGTCGTGGCGCCCGGAACGGCCGCCTCACGGGTCGCCGCGTGGATCGCGGCGACGACCAGCCCCGCCTCGCGCATCTTCGCGATCTGCTCGGGGGTCTTGATCTGGACCATGAAACGTACCTTCCGGCTTCGAAACGAGTCTTCTCAACAGTACGGCCGCGATGCCCTGGGGACACCGCGGCCGTACCTGCACAACAAGGGTGACTACTTCTGCAGCGCTTCCATCGCGCGCTTCGTGACGTCCGCGACCTCACCGAGGGCGGGGATGGTCACGAGCAGGCCCTGGGCCTTGTAGTAGTCGATGATCGGCTCGGTCTGCGTGTGGTAGACCTCCAGCCGGTTACGGACGGTGTCCTCCGAGTCGTCGCCGCGCTGGTACAGCTCGCCGCCGCAGGTGTCGCAGACACCCTCGGCCTTCGGCGGGGCGTACGTGACGTGGAAGACGTGCGCGGAGTCGTTGCGGCAGATCCGCCGGCCGGCGATCCGCTTGACGACCTCGTCCTCCTCGACCTCGAGGTCGAGGACGGCGTCGAGCTTCATGCTCGCCGCCTGGAGCATCTCGTCCAACGCCTCGGCCTGCGAGACGTTGCGCGGGAAGCCGTCGAGCAGGAAGCCGTTCACCGCGTCGGCCTGCTCCATGCGGTCCTTGGCCATACCGATGGTGATCTCGTCGGGGACGAGGTCACCGGCATCCATGTACGCCTTGGCGCGCAGGCCGAGCTCGGTGTTCTGGCTGATGTTGGCCCGGAACAGGTCGCCCGTGGAGATGTGCGGGATCGACAGGTTCTTGGCGAGGAACGCGGCCTGCGTTCCCTTGCCGGCACCGGGCGGTCCAACGAGGACGATTCGCATCAGCGGAGGAACCCTTCGTAATTACGCTGCTGGAGCTGGCTCTCGATCTGCTTCACGGTTTCCAGACCCACACCCACGATGATCAGGATGCTCGTCCCGCCGAACGGGAAGTTCTGGTTCGCTCCGAAGCCCGCCAACGCCATCGTCGGCACAAGAGCGATGAGACCCAGGTACAGCGACCCCGGCCAGGTGATCCGGTTGAGTACGTAGCTCAGGTACTCGGCGGTAGGTCGACCGGCGCGGATACCCGGGATGAACCCACCATACTTCTTCATGTTGTCTGCAACTTCCTCGGGGTTGAACGAAATCGCCACGTAGAAGAACGCGAAGAAGACGATCAGGAGGAAGTAGGTCGCGATGTAGTAAGGGTGGTCACCCTTGACGAAGTGCTTCTGGATCCAGGTGGCCCATCCCGCGGTCGAACCGCTGAACTGGACGATCAGCGCCGGGATGTACAGCAGCGACGAGGCGAAGATGACCGGGATGACACCGGCCTGGTTCACCTTCAGCGGGATGTAGGTCGAGGTGCCGCCGTACGCGCGGCGGCCGATCATGCGCTTCGCGTACTGGACCGGGATCCGGCGCTGCGCCTGCTCGACGAAGACCACCAGGGCCACCATCGCGAGGCCGACGAGGATCACGACACCGAACTCGACCCAGCCGTCGGCGATCTTGCCCTGGAGCTTGATCTGCCAGAGGGCTCCGATGAAGCCGGCGGCGATCGAGATGAACATGAGGATCGACATGCCGTTGCCGATGCCGCGGTCGGTGACGAGCTCACCGAGCCACATGACGACACAGGTACCGGCGGTCATGGTGACCACCATGACGATCGTGGTGAAGATGGACCGGTCCGGGACGATCTGGCTGGCGACCTGGCAGCCCTGGAACAGGGCACCGGTGCGGGCGGTGGCGACGAGGCCGGTGCCCTGCAGGATCGCGAGCGCGACCGTCAGATAGCGCGTGTACTGAGTGATCTTCGCCGTGCCGGACTGTCCCTCTTTTTTGAGGTTCTCCAGCTTCGGGATGACCACGGTCAGCAGCTGCAGGATGATGCTCGCGGTGATGTACGGCATGATGCCGAGCGCAAAGATCGTGATCTGCAGCAGCGCGCCGCCGCTGAACATGTTGACGAGACCGAACAGCCCGTTGCTGCTGCCTGCCTGGTCGACACAGATCTGAACGTTCTTGTAGCTCACGCCGGGTACCGGGATGTGGGACCCGAGCCGGTACAGCACGATGATGCCGAGCGTGAAGAGCAGCTTCTTGCGCAGGTCGGGCGTCTTGAACGCCCGGGCGAACGCGGTGAGCACGGTGCCTCCTGCGACCCCCGCGCTACTGCGTCAGAGGTGACGGTCTGAGGGATCGACGAATACGACAAAGCAAAGGTGCACGCCACCTTACCGGCGAGTGTGCCTCCCGTGGAACGACCAACCGGGGATGCCCCATATGTGAGGCATCCCCGGTCGGGTTTCGAGCTATTTAGCCACTGATTTCGTCTTAGACGAGCTCGGTGACAGTGCCGCCGGCAGCGGCAATCTTCTCCTTGGCGGAGGCGGAGACGGCGTCAACCGAAACCTGCAGCGCCACGGAGAGCTCGCCCTGGCCCAGGACCTTGACGAGGCTGTTCTTGCGAACCGCGCCCTTGGCGACCAGGTCGGCCACCGTGACCTCTCCACCCTCGGGGTAGAGAGCGCCGAGCTTGTCCAGGTTCACGACCTGGAACTCGGTGCGGAACGGGTTCTTGAAGCCCTTGAGCTTCGGCAGGCGCATGTGGAGGGGCATCTGCCCACCCTCGAAGCGCTGCGGGATCTGGTAGCGGGCCTTCTGGCCCTTCGTACCACGACCGGCCGTCTTACCCTTCGACGCCTCACCACGACCGACACGGGTCTTCGCGGTCTTGGCACCGGGGGCGGGACGGAGGTTGTGGGCCTTCAGCGGGCTGTTCTCAGCCATGTTAGTCAACCTCCTCAACCGTCACGAGGTGGCGGACGGTGTGAACCATTCCGCGGAACTCGGGGCGGTCCTCCTTGACGACCACGTCGTTCAGGCGCTTGAGCCCGAGCGAACGCAGAGTGTCACGGTGGTTCTGCTTGCTGCCGATGTACGACTTCGTCTGCGTGATCTTGAGGCGGGCCATTACGCAGCACCCGCCCCGGCACGCGCACGGAGCAGAGCCGCGGGGGCAACGTCCTCGAGGGGCAGACCACGGCGAGCCGCGATCTCCTCGGGACGCTGCAGGCCCTTGAGCGCTGCAACGGTCGCGTGCACGATGTTGATCGCGTTCGACGAGCCGAGCGACTTCGACAGGATGTCGTGAACGCCGGCGCACTCCAGAACGGCGCGCACCGGGCCACCGGCGATAACACCGGTACCGGGGGAAGCCGGCTTCAGCAGCACGACGCCCGCGGCACGCTCGCCCGTGATCGGGTGAGGAATGGTGCCCTGGATGCGCGGAACCTTGAAGAAGTTCTTCTTGGCTTCCTCGACACCCTTGGCGATGGCCGCGGGAACTTCCTTGGCCTTGCCGTAACCGACACCTACGGTGCCGTCACCGTCGCCCACCACGACCAGCGCGGTGAAGCTGAAGCGGCGACCACCCTTGACAACCTTGGCGACGCGGTTGATCGCGACAACGCGCTCAACGTAAGCGGTCTTCTCGGCGGCAGGGCCACCGTCGCGACCCTTCCGGTCCCGCCGCTCGCCGCCACCGGCACCGCTTCCGCGGCGCTGGGGTCCAGCCATTGGATTACCTCTCTCTGTTACGTCCGTGAGTCCCGGAACCGGGGCTTAGAACTTCAGCCCGGCTTCGCGGGCGGCGTCAGCCAGAGCGGCAATGCGCCCGGCGTATCGGTTGCCACCGCGGTCGAACACGACGGTCTCGACACCCGCGGCCTTGGCACGCTCGGCGACGAGCGCGCCGACTGCCTGGGCCTGGGCGCTCTTGTCGCCTTCGCCACCGCGGATCGAAGCGTCCAGGGTCGACGCCGACGCCAGGGTGTGACCCTGGAGGTCGTCGATGACCTGAGCAACGATGTTGCGGTTCGAACGCGTCACGACGAGGCGCGGACGCTCCGCCGTACCCGAGACGTTCTTGCGGATGCGGATGTGGCGGCGAGCCTTGGCAGCGCGCTTGTACGCGTCGCCCTTGGCGATCTTCACACCGTATGCCATGGCTACTTACCAGCCTTTCCGACCTTGCGGCGGATGACTTCGCCGGCGTACTTGACACCCTTGGCCTTGTACGGGTCGGGCTTCCGCAGCTTGCGGATGTTGGCGGCGACCTCGCCGACCTTCTGCTTGTCGATGCCCTCGACCGAGAACTTGGTCGGCGACTCGACCTTGAAGGAGATGCCCTCGGGCGCCTCCACCAGGATCGGGTGGCTGTAGCCGAGCTGGAACTCCAGGTTGGAGCCCTTCGCGGCCACGCGGTAACCGACACCGCTGATCTCGAGAGCCTTGACGTACCCCGTGGTCACACCGGTGATCATGTTCGCCACCAGCGTGCGGGACAGGCCGTGCAGGGCCTTGTTCTGACGCTCGTCGTTCGGGCGGGTGACGTTCAGAACGCCGTCCTCGCCCTTGACGACTGCGATGGGCGCCTTAACGGTGTGCGCGAGGGAACCCTTGGGGCCCTTCACGGCAACCGTGCTGCCATCGATGGTGACGTCCACACCGGCGGGAACCTGGATGGGGAGCTTGCCGATTCGCGACATTGCTTTTCCTCCGTTCCCGACTACCAGACGTAGGCGAGGACTTCCCCACCTACGCCCTTCTTGCCTGCCTGCTGGCCGGTGAGGAGACCGTGGGACGTGGAGATGATCGCCACGCCCAGGCCGCCGAGCACCTTCGGCAGGTTGGTGGACTTCGCGTACACGCGCAGACCGGGCTTCGAGATCCGCTTGATGCCCGCGATGGAGCGCTCACGGTTCGGCCCGAACTTCAGCTCGAGGACGAGGTTCTTGCCGACCTCGGCGTCCTCGACCTTCCAGCCGGTGATGAAACCCTCCTGCTTGAGGATCTCTGCGATGTGCGACTTGATCTTGCTGTGCGGCATCACGACGGTGTCGTGGTACGCCGAGTTAGCGTTACGCAGACGCGTGAGCATGTCTGCGATCGGGTCAGTCATGGTCATGAAGTGGCCTTCGGCCTCTCTCGCCGGGGTTTCCTGTATGCGCCATCCCTCTCCCCACTCAGTGGCGGGACGGGTGCGGTGCGGGGACCTACGGCGTAGTAAGTCGTTATGGGCGGCGGACGCCCAACCACACAAGCCTAAGGCATGCGGGGCCGGGCACCCACCGTCCAGATGCTTACCGAGAGTGCCTGGTAATTCCCAAGTCCTTGCGGACGAGGGGGATTTACCAGGAGCTCTTGGTCACGCCCGGCAGCTCGCCACGGTGAGCCATCTCACGAAGGCAGACGCGGCACAGGCCGAACTTGCGGTACACGGAGTGGGGACGACCGCAGCGCTGGCAGCGGGTGTACGCACGCACACCGAACTTGGGCTTGCGGGCAGCCTTCGCGATGAGAGCCTTCTTCGCCATCTCGCTTACGCCTCCTTGAAGGGGAAGCCGAGGTGACGAAGGAGCGCGCGGCCCTCAGCGTCGTTGGTCGCCGTGGTGACCACGGTGATGTCCATACCCCGGGTACGGTCGATCTTGTCCTGGTCGATCTCGTGGAACATGACCTGCTCCGTGAGACCGAAGGTGTAGTTGCCACGGCCGTCGAACTGCTTCGGCGACAGACCACGGAAGTCACGGATACGCGGAAGCGCGAGCGACAGCGTACGGTCCAGGAACTCCCACATGCGGTCACCGCGGAGGGTGACGTGGCAGCCGATCGGCTGACCCTCGCGCAGCTTGAACTGCGCGATGGACTTGCGGGCCTTCGTGACGGCCGGCTTCTGACCGGTGATCGTCGTCAGGTCCCTGATGGCGCCGTCGATCAGCTTGGAGTCGCGGGCGGCGTCGCCCACACCCATGTTGACCACGATCTTCACGAGGCCGGGGATCTGCATGACGTTCTCGTAGGAGAACTCTTCACGCAGCTTGCCCGCGATGTCCTCGCGGTACTTCGTCTTGAGACGCGGAGTGGTAGCCATCAGATGTCCTCACCCGTCCGCTTGGCAACGCGGATCTTGTTGCCCTCGTCGTCGAAGCGGAAACCGACGCGGGTAACGACCTTCTGGCCGTCCTTCTCCACGACCAGCTGAACGTTGCTGACGTGGATCGGCGCCTCGGTGATCACGATGCCACCGGTCTGCGAGCCACCAGCGGTCTGGCCGGCCTTGGTGTGCTTCTTGACCCGGTTGACACCCTCGACGAGGACGCGGTTCTCAGCGGGGAAGGCGACGATGACCTTGCCCTGCTTGCCCTTGTCCTTACCGGTGATGACCTGAACCAGGTCGCCCTTCTTGATCTTCATGCTTACAGCACCTCCGGCGCGAGCGAGATGATCTTCATGAACTTCTTCTCGCGCAGCTCACGGCCCACCGGGCCGAAGATACGGGTGCCGCGAGGGTCGCCGTCGTTCTTCAGAATGACGGCGGCGTTCTCGTCGAAGCGGATGTACGAGCCGTCCTGGCGGCGACGCTCCTTGACGGTGCGAACGATGACCGCCTTGACGACGTCACCCTTCTTCACGTTGCCACCGGGGATCGCATCCTTGACGGTGGCGACGATGACGTCACCGATGCCCGCGTAGCGGCGACCGGAACCACCGAGAACACGGATGCAAAGGATCTCCTTTGCACCAGTGTTGTCGGCGATACGCAGTCGCGACTCCTGCTGGATCACGTGTATCTCCTGTTTGTCTGCCGGTTCCCGGTGGGGGCTTCACTCCGAGGAGCGAGGCCCCCACCGAGCCTGGCGGAACGAATCCGGGGGAAACCCCCCGGACGAATTACTTGGCCTTCTCGAGGATCTCGACGATGCGCCAGCGCTTGCTCGCCGACAGCGGACGCGTCTCCATGATGAGGACGCGGTCGCCGACACCGGCAGCGTTCTGCTCGTCGTGAGCCTTGAGCTTGTTCGTACGGCGGATGACCTTGCCGTACAGGGCGTGCTTGACGCGGTCCTCGACGGCGACGACGACGGTCTTGTCCATCTTGTCGCTGACGACCAGACCCTCACGGGTCTTGCGGAAACCGCGCTCGGTCTTCTCAGTCACGTTGTTCTCGCTCATCAGGCGCTCTCCACCGTCTCGATACCGAGCTCACGCTCGTGCATCAGGGTGTAGATGCGAGCGATGTCCTTACGGACGGACTTGAGCCGGCCGTTGTTCTCCAGCTGACCCGTGGCCGCCTGGAAGCGGAGCTTGAACAGCTCCTCCTTGGCCTCGCGCAGCTTGCCAACGAGCTCCTCGTTGCCGAGCTCACGCAGCTCGGACGCCTTGGTTCCCGTCGCCATCACGACTCACCTGCCTCGCGCCGAACAATCCGGCACTTCATCGGAAGCTTGTGAGCAGCGCGGGTGAGCGCCTCACGAGCAATCTTCTCGTTCGGGTAGGACAGCTCGAACATGACCCGGCCCGGGTGCACGTTGGCGATCCACCACTCAGGAGAACCCTTACCGGAACCCATGCGGGTCTCAGCAGGCTTCTTCGTCAGCGGGCGGTCCGGGTAGATGTTGATCCAGACCTTGCCGCCACGCTTGATGTGGCGGGTCATCGCAATACGAGCCGCCTCGATCTGGCGGTTCGTCACGTACGCCGGGGTCAGCGCCTGGATGCCGTACTCGCCGAACGTGACCTCAGTACCGCCCTTGGCCATACCGCTGCGCTTCGGGTGGTGCTGCTTGCGGTGCTTGACCCTACGAGGGATCAGCATGTCGGTCAGGCCTCCGTTCCGGTGCTCTCGGCCGGAGCGGCGGCGGGAGCGTCGGCCTTGGGGGCCTCGGCACCAGCAGCCTGCTGCGGCTTGCGGCCACCACGGCCGCCGCGCTCGCCACCACGGCCACCACGGCCGGCGGGACGGTCGCCAGCGCCCTGCGCGCCACGGGCCGGGCGGTTACCCGCACGGGCCGCAGCGTTCTCGGCGCGAACCTCGGCGATGTTCTTGACGTCGCCCTTGTAGATCCAGACCTTCACACCGATACGGCCGAAGGTGGTCTTGGCCTCGAAGAAGCCGTAGTCCACGTTCGCGCGCAGCGTGTGCAGCGGCACACGACCCTCGCGGTAGAACTCGGAGCGGGACATCTCGGCGCCGCCGAGACGGCCGCCACACTGGATCTTGATGCCCTTGGCGCCGGCCTTCATCGTGCCCTGCATGCTCTTACGCATGGCGCGACGGAAGGAGACGCGGGAGGAGAGCTGCTCGGCAACGGCCTGGGCAACCAGCTGGGCATCGAGCTCGGGGTTCTTGACCTCGAGGATGTTCAGCTGGACCTGCTTGCCCGTGAGCTTCTCGAGGTCACCGCGGATGCGGTCGGCCTCGGCGCCACGGCGGCCGATGACGATGCCCGGACGAGCGGTGTGGATGTCCACACGCACGCGGTCACGGGTGCGCTCGATCTCAACCTTCGAGATGCCGGCGCGCTCCATGCCGGACGTCATCATCCGACGGATGGCGACGTCTTCCTTGACGTAGTCCTTGTACAGCTTGTCGGCGTACCAACGCGACTTGAAGTCGGTGGTGATGCCGAGCCGGAACCCGTGCGGGTTTACCTTCTGGCCCATTACCGGGAACCTTCCTTGCTGCTGACGACCACGGTGATGTGGCTGGTCCGCTTGCGGATCCGGTAGGCACGGCCCTGCGCACGCGGACGGAACCGCTTCAGGGTCGGGCCCTCGTCCACGTACGCCTCGCTGATGACCAGCGTGGAGGCGTCCGGGTGGTTGTAGTTGTGTGCGGCGTTGGCGATGGCGCTGTCAAGCACCTTGCCAACCGGCACGCTCGCGGCCTGCGGGGCGAAACGCAGGACCGCCTGAGCCTCCGTGGCATCCATGCCACGGATAAGGTCCACCACTCGGCGGGCCTTCATGGGCGTGACGCGGATGTACCGCGCCTGGGCCCTGGCTTCCATGGTTGTCCCTTCGGTGTAAGTCATAGTCGTAACCACCCCGCCTTTAGCGGCGCTTCGACTTCCGGTCGTCCTTGACGTGGCCGCGGAAGGTGCGAGTCGGCGAGAACTCGCCGAGCTTGTGGCCGACCATCGACTCGGTGACGAACACCGGGACGTGGGTCTTGCCGTTGTGCACCGCGATGGTGTGACCCAGCATGCTGGGGATGATCATCGAGCGACGGGACCAGGTCTTGATGACGTTCTTGGTGCCGGCTTCGTTCTGGACGTCCACCTTCTTTACGAGGTGGTCGTCGACGAAGGGCCCCTTCTTGAGACTGCGCGGCATCTAAACCCGCTCCTAGCGCTTCTTGTTCGTCTTGCGGCGGCGGACGATGTACTTGCTCGAAGCCTTCTTCGGCGAGCGAGTACGACCCTCCTTCTGACCCCACGGGGAGACCGGGTGGCGACCACCACTGGTCTTGCCCTCACCACCACCGTGCGGGTGGTCAACCGGGTTCATCGCGACACCGCGGACGGACGGGCGAACGCCCTTCCAGCGCATGCGGCCGGCCTTGCCCCAGTTGATGTTCGACTGCTCGGCGTTGCCGACCTCGCCGACGGTGGCGCGGCAGCGCGCGTCGACCAGGCGGATCTCACCGGAAGGCATACGAAGGTGGGCCATCGTGCCCTCCTTCGCCAGCAGCTGCACGGAGGCACCCGCGGAACGGGCGAACTTGGCGCCACCACCGGGACGGAGCTCGATCGCGTGGATCGTGGTACCGACCGGGATGTTGCGGAGGGCCAGGTTGTTGCCGGGCTTGATGTCGGCCGTGGGGCCGTTCTCAATCCGGTCGCCCTGCTTCAGAGCCTTCGGCGCGATGATGTAGCGCTTCTCGCCGTCCGCGTAGTGCAGGAGCGCGATGCGCGCGGTGCGGTTGGGGTCGTACTCGATGTGCGCGACCTTGGCCGGCACGCCGTCCTTGTCGTGACGACGGAAGTCGATCACGCGGTAGGCGCGCTTGTGTCCACCACCCTGGTGGCGAACGGTGATCCGGCCGGTGTTGTTACGGCCGCCCTTGCTGTGCAGAGGGCGAACCAGCGACTTCTCCGGCGTGGACCGCGTGATCTCGACAAAGTCGGCGACGCTGGAGCCACGACGGCCCGGGGTCGTCGGCTTGTACTTGCGGATACCCATTTCTCAGTCCTCGTCCGATTCCGGACGACTAGACCTCCGTTAGGAGGCCTGGCCGCCGAAGATGTCGATTCGGTCGCCCTCAGCGAGGGTCACGATGGCGCGCTTGGTGTCAGCGCGCTTGCCGAAACCGGTCTTGGTGCGCTTGCGCTTACCCTGACGGTTGATCGTGTTGACCCCGGTGACCTTGACCCCGAAGACCGCTTCCACGGCCTGCTTGATCTGGGTCTTGTTGGAGCCGGGCGCGACGATGAACGTGTACTTGTTCTCGTCCAGCAGCGCGTAGCTCTTCTCCGAGACAACCGGCTTGATCAGCAGGTCGCGCGGGTCGGTGAAGGTCTTGCTGGTAACGGTCGCCTCAGACATCAGGCGTCGCTCCCTTCGGTCTCATCGGCCTTGGGGCCAGACACGAAGGACTCGAAAGCGGCCTGGGTGAAGACCACGTCGTCAGAGACGATCACGTCGTACGTGTTCAGCTGGCCCGGCTCCAGGATGTGAACCTGGGGCAGGTTGCGGGCGGACAGCCACGCGGCCTCGTCGGCACGCTCGACGACCAGGAGCACGTTCTTGCGCTCCGAGATCTTGCCGAACAGCGTCTTGGCGGCCTTCGTGGAGGCGGCACCCTCGACCACGCCGGTGACGACGTGGATGCGGGAGTGACGCGCACGGTCCGAGAGGGCACCGCGGAGGGCGGCGACCTTCATCTTCTTGGGGGTCCGCTGCGAGTAGTCACGCGGCTGCGGGCCGTGGACGACGCCACCGCCGACGAACTGCGGAGCGCGGGTCGAACCCTGACGGGCGCGGCCGGTGCCCTTCTGGCGGTACGGCTTGCGGCCACCACCACGGACTTCGCCGCGACGCTTGGTCTTGTGCGTGCCCTGACGGGCAGCTGCCAGCTGGGCGACAACGACCTGGTGGATCAGCGGAACGCTGGTCTTCGCGTCGAAGATCTCCGCGGGGAGCTCGACGGTACCGGCCTTGTCGCCTGCCGGCGAAAGGATGTCAATGGTGCTCATTACCTCAAGCCCCCTTGGCCGCGGTACGGACCAGGACGAGGCCGCCGTTCGGACCGGGGACCGCGCCCTTGATGAGCAGCAGACCCTTCTCCGCGTCAACCGCGTGGATGGTCAGGTTCTGGGTGGTGACGCGCTCGTTGCCCATACGACCAGCCATGCGCATGCCCTTGAAGACACGCCCAGGGGTGGCGCAGCCACCGATCGAACCGGGGGAGCGGTGCTTGCGCTGGACACCGTGACCGGCGCCGAGGCCCCGGAAGTTGTGCCGCTTCATGACACCGGCGAAGCCCTTGCCCTTGCTGTTGCCCGTGACGTCAACCTTGACGCCGGACTCGAACACCTCAGCAGTGATCTCCTGGCCGAGCGTGTACTCGCTGGCGTCGGAGGTGCGGAGCTCCACCAGGTGGCGGCGGGGGGTCACGTCGGCCTTGGCGAAGTGGCCCTTGAGGGGCTTGTTCACCTTGCGCGGGTCGATCTCGCCGAAGGCGATCTGGACCGACTCGTAGCCGTCGATGTCGTTCGTACGGACCTGGGTAACGACGCAGGGCCCGGCCTTGACAACGGTCACCGGGACGACACGGTTGTTCTCGTCCCAGACCTGGGTCATGCCGAGCTTCTCGCCCAGGACGCCCTTGATCTGCTTTGCCATCTTCTCGACGCCTCTCAGAGCTTGATCTCGATGTCAACGCCGGCCGGAAGGTCCAGGCGCATCAGCGAGTCAACGGTCTTGGGCGTCGGGTCGAGGATGTCGATCAGGCGCTTGTGCGTGCGCATCTCGAAGTGCTCGCGCGAGTCCTTGTACTTGTGCGGCGACTTGATGACGCAGTACACGTTCTTCTCAGTGGGCAGCGGCACCGGGCCCGCGACCGACGCACCAGTGCGCGTCACCGTCTCGACGATCTTCTTCGCCGAGGAGTCGATGACCTCGTGGTCGTAGGCCTTGAGCCGGATGCGGATCTTCTGTCCCGCCATGGCTACTCCGTAGTCCTGTCTCTATGTGGAAACGCTCTGGCCCCCGGCCGGCTGCGGGACGGATCCCGCGGCCTCTCCTCCGACCCACGCGGTCGGGCGTGTCGCACTCCCTCTACAGAAAATTCCCATACGGAAATTCCCTCTCCAAGGGGGTGCGGTCCCGGGACCGCGCTGCGGGGGAGAAACACCCACCGAGTGCCTGGTGGGCACCGTGCTGACACTTCCCAGAAGATTCCCGTACGTCCGTCCCCATTGCTGCCCCGAAAGGCAGATTAAGGACGACGAGTACTGTGGGACTCGCTTCCGGTCCTCCCGGCGGGAGGCGTGCAACATCGGCACTCAACCGAGCAACTTGAGTAGTCTGCCATACGAGGCACGTACCTGGCCAATCGGGCGGAAGAGAATACCCCGCCACGCTGAGTGGTCAAACTGCCGCACCCGTGTCCGCCCGGCGGGGTATCTCCGCCGGTCAGGACCGGGTCACCGTCCCGCAGCCGTCCCTGCTGGTCGCCTCGATGCTCTTGCTCCGGTCGTACGGGTCCTGGGGCGTCCCCGAGGGCGTGACTCCGGTCACCGGATCCGCGTCGAAGGCCGGGTGCACGTACCCGTCGTACACCTCGCAGGCGCTGTTGGCTATGTCGACGCGGTGGTCGCCGAGCCGGAGCCGGCCGGCGGTGACCTGCCACGTGCGCGGGTCGGCCACCGTGAAGGTGATCTCGCGGCGCACGATGGTCCGCTCGACCTGATCCGCTCCCGGCGCGGCCTTGACCAGCGGGTAGACGAACGAGTAGTCGAGCCGGACGTCGGCCTGGCCGGCCTCCTCCCCGGCTTCCACCCACATCCGGCCGCGGACCTTGACCACGTCTCCCACGGGCTTCACCTCGGCCGGGTTGTACCGGGTGAACAGGTTCATCGGGTCCTGCTCCTTGCCCGGCTGGGCCAGGGACTTCTCCAGGTGCGCGGACAGCTCCTTGTCCTTGGGGTCCAGCAGGGCCAGGGCCGCCTCGGGCCGCTCCCCCTTCAGGACCGCCGGGTCCAGGTTGGCCGCGACCAGGAACGCCTTGGCCTGCCGGAGCGCCTCCGCGACCCTCTCCTGCGACACCCCTCCGACGGCCTCGGCCGCGGGAAGTTCGATTCCGGCGGCGCCGTCCGCCCACTGGAGGGCCGGGGAGCCCCGGAAAGGTTCCTGCAGGGTCGGGCGGTCCGGGTCCACCGAGGGCGGCGGGGCGGTCGGGCGCCCCGTCTCCGCGGCCAGCGGGCCCGCCTTCGCGGCGTCCTGCCGGGCCTGCGCCTTGCCCGTGACCCGGTCGATCACCAGCTCGGGGCGTACGGCGACCAGCGCGAGCCCGGCGATGAAGACGATCGCCGCGGCCGCCTTGAGCCGGCGCCCGCCCGCCCTTCGCCGCGGTGCGGCCGCGGTGCGCCAGCCCGCCGGTTCCGGCTCGCCGCGCAGCCGCTCCGTGACCATGCGGGCCCTCGCCGACGGCTCCCTCGGCGGGCTGCCCGCCCCCGCGGCGGCCTGTTCCTGGAACCGGGCCCACTCCTCGTCGGAGATGCCCGGCCTGTCGTTGACGTCGTCGCCGTTCCTCATGTCCCACCCCTCGATGACGGCCGAGAGGCCCCGCACCATCCGGTGCGGAGCCTCTCACCTGCGGATGCACGCAATCTAGATCACTTGCTGAAGTACCCCGTGATGTCGGCGATGAGGTCGACGGTGCCCTGGTTGTTGTAGAAGCTGACCTTCCCGTCCACCACGGGCACGACCACCAGGTTCGGGATCGTC
>NZ_JBHJTK010000023.1:0-43067 GCF_042267665.1 Streptomyces sp. NPDC056224 | reverse complement strand
CGTACGCGCCGTACCGCTCGGGAAGACCGACACGAAGCTCGGCTCCGTCGGGTTCGTCGCCGTCACGTTCAGCACGACCGCCTTGACCCCGGTGGCCGGGATCCCCTCGACGCCGGCCACCGGCAGGGTGACCGAGGTGCCGCCCGCGACCTTCGCCTGCGGGACGCCCAGGCCCGTACGGGTGTCCATCAGCCGCTTCGGGCCGTAGTTGGTGTGCGTGGCGCCCGCACCGCTCGACGTGAAGTAACCGGTGACGTCCGCGATCAGGTCGACGGTGCCCTGGTTGTTGTAGAAGCTGACCTTCCCGTCCACCACGGGCACGACCACCAGGTTCGGGATCGTCTGGCCGGGGGTGAAGTTCAGGTTCGAGGCGCTGGAACGGGGCGTACCGCTGGGGTACACGGAAACGAAGCTCGGCTGCGTCGGGTTCGTCGCCGTCACGTTCAGGACGACGGCGGTCACGCCGCTCGCGGGGATCCCGCTGTTGCCCGCCACCGGCAGGGTGACCACACCGGCGGTACCGACCTTCGCCTGCGGGACGCCCAGGCCCGTACGCGTGTCCATCAGGCGCGTGGGGGTGACCGGGACGAACTTGATGTCCTTGACCGCCGCCACGACGGTGACCGGGAGGCTGGTGGCCACCTTGCCGTTCGTGGTGGTCGCCACGACCTGGAGCTGGTGGCTGCCGAGGGCCAGCGTGGTCGAGGCCGTACGGGCGGTGCCCGCCGTGGTCGCGACCGGCTTGTCGTCGACCAGCAGCTCGAACTTGCTCACCTGGGCGCTCGCCGTGCTGGTCTCCCAGGTGAGCGACACCGGACCGGGGGTCTCGACCGGGGTACCCGGCTGGGGCGCCACCCCGTTCACGGAGGTGATGTTCTGCTTCGCCGCCGGGCCGGACTGGCGGACGGAGGCCAGCTGCGGGTAGAGCGAGTTGCCCGGGCACTGGGTGTTGAAGCCGTCCCGGTGACCCGAGAGCGTCTTGAAGGTGTACGTCTGGCCGAGCGTGAAGTCGGTGCCGAAGAAGTTCTTCTGCGTGGCGCCCGCGGTCAGCGTCGTCGTGCCGTTCATGTCCCCGTCGTACTGGCCCAGCTTGTACGCGGCGATCTTGGAGATGGCGTCGAGCGCGGCGGTCGGGGCCCCTGCGGTCGTGTAGTCGCCCAGTACGGCGATGCCCGCGGACTCGGCGTTCCAGCCGTAGGTGTGCGCGCCGTAGACGGGCTGGTCCGCGCCGCCCTGGCGGCCCTCGAAGACCGTGCCGCACTTGTCGACGAGGAAGTTGTAGCCGAGGTCCCGCCAGCCGTTGCCCTGCACGTGGTAGACGTGCAGCGCGCGGACGATGGCCGCGGACTCGGAGCACTCGTACGGCTCGGTGGCCGCCGTGTGGTGGACGAAGACCGCCTTGACCTTGCCGCCGGGGAGGTAGATCGGGCCCTCGTCGTTCAGGGACTCGTCAGCGCCCCACGCGAGGCGCGAGACCGCGTCGGGCTTCGGCGCCGTGGAGGCGGGCCCGGGGGTCGTCGGCGGCGTGGTGGGCGGGTCGCCGTCCGCCGTCGGGAGGGCGAAGGCCACCGGGGCGGCGGCGAGGTCGCCCTTCTTCTTGCCCGGGGCGGTGCCCGGGTCCACCAGGTTGAGCTGCAGTCCGGCGGGGAGCGCGGCGGCCGTGCCGCCCACCCGTACCTCCGCACCGTCCGACGGGCCGACCCAGACGGGCTCGGTGGCGCCGCGGAGCCCCGGGCGCTTGCCGTCGAGGCCCGCCTTGGCCTCCTCCAGGGTGATCCACTTGGACCACTTGCCGGTCTGCGCGTCCCGGGTACGGGCCTCGATGGCGCCCTTGACGTCGGCGGCCGGGTCCGTCCAGGTGACGCCCAGGAGGCCGAAGGGCTTGGTGTCCTGCTGCGAGAGGACGGCCTTGCCGGTCCCCTGCGACTTCAGCGCGAGCTTGTGCACCTTGCCCGCGACGGGAGCGTTCGCCTTGCCCGAGGACCGGTAGCGCGCCCCCGCGTCGACGTCCAGGGAGTCCGAGCCGAAGCCATTGGCCGCCCCCTGGAATCCGAGTACCGCTACGACACCGAGCCCGGCCGCAAGAGCCGTCCCTCGCACTCGCCCTAGTCTCAAGATGTCCCAACCCCTGTTGTAAGTGCGCCATAACACATGTCCGACCGGCCGGATGCTACTGGCCATCGAATTTGGCTTGAACAGTGGGGTCTGGCTTGATTTTGGGGGGCGCGTACGCAAGAACCCCCGGGCCCGCTCGTCGCGGGCCGGGGGTTCTCGGCAGGGCCCGGGACCACCGGGCCGGGACTACTTGTCCTTCTGCTGTTCCTTCGCCAGCTCCGACGCCGGCGCCTTGCGGCCGCAGACCGCCTTCCAGTTCAACGGCCCGATTCCACCGCACCAGAGCTCCCCGTCGTCGGGGTTCTGCCGCCAGTCGTTCGTCAGGATCTCGGCGCAGCTCTTGCTCGGCGCGAAGCGCGGGCAGCGGCCGTCGGCCTTCTTGATGGTGTGGGCGCGGTAGGCGTCGATGCCCATCGTCATGTTGTCGGACTGCGGCATGTAGCGGTTGACCGACCAGGACGCCCCCATCGTGGCGAACAGCGCGACCGGGCACACCATGCCGGCCGCGAGCTGCCGGACCACCCGGCGGGGCACGACCCGGGCCGTCGGTTCGGCGCCCTGCGGCCGCAGGGTGCGCTCGGCCCAGCCGGAGCCGCGGTGGACCACGGCCATCATGCCGAGGACGGCCAGGATCATCAGGCAGTACATGATGATCCAGGTGGTGCGCGGGTAGAGCTGGACCGCCTTGTCGTGCGCCATGTGCGAGGCGAACCAGAAGCGGGCCAGCCAGGCGCCGGCCAGGGTGGCGGCGGCGGTGCGGACCATGATGCTGCGCAGTCCCAGACCGACGCCCAGGCCCACGGCGAACAGCAGGAGCAGGGCGAAGCCGCTCTGCCCGGCCATCTCCCCCGCCGTCGGCCAGGTCTGGTACTCCAGCTTCCCGGACCGGTCGGAGACCCAGCCCAGCACGTACGCCGGGTCGACGTACACGGCCAGGAAGGCGTAGCGGTCCGGCGTCTGGGAACCGAGCCGGGCCATCTGGTAGAGCAGCGGGGCGCCGACGACACCGGCCGTCAGCACGGTGATCCCGACGAACGCGGCGGCCCGCTTGACCACCGCGGACCCGGCGCGCCAGGGGAAGACGAAGAGCGCCAGCATGCCCACGCCGGGCGCGGCCCAGACGTACCAGCCGGAGTACCAGAGGAAGAGCAGGCCGAAGAAGAGGCCGAGGACCGCACCGCGCAGCAGCGTCCGGCGCAGCGGCCGCTCTCCGGCGCGGCGCATCTCGCGCAGCCAGTAACCGAGCAGCGGCAGCAGCACGAGCATGGTGGCGTGGCTGTACGGGCGGATCGGGTCCATGAAGAGGATGGCCGACGGGACGGCGATCAGCAGCGCCCAGAACGGGCGGAGCAGCAGCCGCCAGGCCAGGTACGTCATCGGGCCCGCGACGGCGGTGAAGAAGATCTGGAAGTCCTTGAGGGCGAATCCGGTCCCGCCCGGGACGTCGTAGCGGATCTTCGCCCAGACGGCCATCAGGCCGGGGAAGAGCGGCGGGTAGATGCCCGAGACGCCCTCGCCGTGCAGGAAGGAGTTGGCCATGGCGACCAGGGCGCTCGGGTCGCCCTCCTGACCGCCGAGCGGCCAGGGGGTACCGCGCAGTGCGACGACCACGCCGCCCGCCACCACGCCGGTGGCGAGACCCGCCAGGGCCGCGCAGACCAGGCGCTTCACCATCTGGTGGCGGGCCGCCCTGCCGCGGTAGGCGGTGTGGAGCAGGAGCGCGAGCAGCGGCAGGCCTATGACGGCCGCGTACTGCTGGAGCTTGGCGAGTCCGCTGACCTGCCCGACGCGGACCAGCGGGTTCACGCTGATGTGCGTGCTCAGCAGGGTGAACCCGAGGGCTGCCGCGAGGCTGACCACGACCTCGGCCAGCGGCAGCACCCAGCGCCGGGACAGCCACGCCCGGCGTGGGGAGACGGACGAGGGACGCCCGCCTTCCGCTGTCTCGGCGTGGCGGTGCTCCGAGCCGGCCTGTCCGACCGCCTCGGGGGCCAGGTGTGTCATCTCAGTCCGTTTCGTGGTGTGCGGATCGGCTCAGTTCTGGCCGGAGGTGAAGGCGTGCTTCGCCAGGGTGCGTGCGCCCTCCCGGTGCCCGCGGCGCAGGGCGCCGGGGAGCATGGTGAGCGCGTGCAGGCGGGATGCGCTGTGGAAGCGGGCCGCGCGGGCCGCCTTGGGCCAGCCGCGGGCGTCCATGCGCGCGGCGACCGCGGCGAAGTACCGCTCGGCCTCGGTGAAGCGGGTGCCCGAGAAGGCCTGCACCGACGACTCGCTGACGGCGTGCCGGCGGTACTGGAAGACCGTGGTCGAGTTGTCGATCACCATCTCCTCGCCGCCCTCCAGCAGGTCGACCACCAGCGCCAGGTCCTGGATCACCGAGTAGTCGTCGCGGAAGTTCACCTTGCGCAGCGCCTCGCCGCGCCAGGCGATGGAGGGGAAGTACAGCCAGTTGCCGCGCAGCACGCTGGCGGCCAGCTCCTCACCGGCCATCAGCCGGCGGCCCTTCACCTGCGGCGCGTACAGCCGCTTCTTGGTGTTGTCCGCGAGGCCGCCCTGTGTGACGCGGCCTTCGCCGTCGATGACCTCGACGCCGGGCTGGACCATGCCGATGCCCGGGTGGGCGGCGATGATCGAGCGCACGGTCTCCAGGTAGTGCGGGTGCAGGAGGTCGTCGCAGCCCATGATGACCACGTGGTCGGCCTCGGAGAGCTCCACGCACTTCTGGAAGTTCTTGGTGATGCCGAGGTTCCGCTCGTTGCGGGTGTAGTGGACCCGCTCGTCGCCGAGCTGCTCGAACCAGCCGGGTACGTCCGGCTCCTTGCCGTCGTCGATCACGACGAGCCGGAAGTCCGGGTCGGTCTGCGCGAGGACGCTGCGCACGGCGTCCTGCATCAGCTGCACGTCCCCGTAGTAGGGGAGCATGAAGTCGAAGGTCGCCATGGGGCGTCAGGCCTTCACGGAGTCGGAGTCGGCGTCGGCCTTTGCCCCGGCCTTCGCACCGGCCTCGGCGCCGGCCTTGACGTCTGCCGTGGCGTCGGCGGTCGCCCGCGCGGCGGGGACGTCCGAGCCGAGGCGCTCGTCGTTGTGCCGGACGCCCTCGTTGATGGCCACCGTCCGGGCGAGGTCGGTGATCTTCTGCTCCAGCGAACGGAAGCGCAGGAAGGTGTTGAGCGTGAGGAAGCCCATCGCGAGCACCATCACGTAGAGCACCAGGTCGGTGCCCCGGCCGACGCCGAGCTGCTGGGCGAGCCAGGTGACGTCGGTCGGGCGGAGCACCGCGTACACGTTGACGACGACGAACACCGAGAACGCTATGCGCTTCCAGGCCCGGTTCTTCGCCTGGCCCCAGGTCCGGATGAACATCAGCGCCATGGACACCGAACCGAGGATCAGCAGCAGCTGGATCCAGAAGTACTTCATCGACGCCCACGCTCCCGCAGCGAAATGTCAAAAAGGATGTTGACGCCGTTGATCAGGGACTGACCCTTGGCGCGTGAGTAATCGGTGTAGAGGATGTCCACCGGGACCTCGGTGACCCGCAGTCCGGAGCCGGCGAGGAAGCCGACGAGCTCGGACGCGTGGGCCATGCCGTTCATCGTGATGTTCAGCTGCTCCGCGGCCTTACGGCTCAGCACGCGCAGGCCGTTGTGCGAGTCGGTGAGCTTGAGCTTGCGGGCGGTGGGGCTGACCGCGGCGGCGGTACGCAGCACCACCTGCTTGATCCACGGCACCTGGCCGTTCTGCTCGATGAAGCGCGAGCCGAGCACCACGTCGGCCTCGTCGCCGCGCAGCACCGCGACCATCGTCTCGACGTCCTTGGTCTGGTGCTGGCCGTCGGCGTCGAAGGTGGCGAAGTACTGGGCGCCGGGCTGGGCGAGCGCGTACGTGAGGCCGGTCTGCAGCGCCGCGCCCTGGCCGAGGTTGACCGGGTGGCGCACCAGGTGGGCGCCGGTCGTGGCGATGTGCTTGGCCGAGTCGTCGGTGCTGCCGTCGTCGACGACGACGATGTTGGGGAACGTCTTGCGGGCCCCCTCGACCACCTCGGCGATCACCTGGCCCTCGTTATAGGCCGGTATGACCAGCCAGACATCGTCGTATTGGGACACGGTAGCTCCAGCGGAATGGGGCACAAACGAGTGCTCGGTGATCGGTGTGACGTCGTGGGCCGGCATGGTCATGTCCCGACCGCGCCCACGCCCGGGCTGCTTGTGTCGGCCATCTGCCCGGGCCCTTCGGTGGCTGCCGCAGCCGCTCCGGGGAAGCTCAGCCTCAGCGCGGCCAGCATAGCGAGCACGGTGGCGACGGAGCCGAGAGCGTAGGCGACGATCACGCGCAGGGCCACATCGCCCGGGATCAAGGTGATGCCCAGCAGGACCCCGGTGCCGAAGGCCCAGCAGAGCAGTTGCAGGTTGTGCCGCTTGAATACCATGAGCGCCTGTCCGAGCACCATCGCGAACATGTACGCCACGGTGCCCGCGGACATCAGGAAGAAGTCGAAGCAGCCCAGCCGCGGCTTGGCGCCGAAGAGCACCTCGATCAGCCACGGGCCGAGGACGGTGGCGGGCACGCCGCCGAGCAGGCCGAGCGCGCCGACGACCATCGCGATCCGGCGCAGCATCGCCCAGAACGCGGCGCGGTCGCCGGCGGTGAAGGCCGCGGTGAGGCCGCTCAGCAGGGACGCCTGGAGCGAACCGAAGACGAAGAGCGGCACCCGCGCCAGGACCAGCGCGCTCAGCAGCGCCGCGATCAGCACGCTGTCGGTCGGGGCCAGCAGTTTGGTGCTCACGACCGCCGCGTTGACGACGGCCTGCGACAGCAGGGTCGCGCAGACGAGCAGGCCCAGTCCGCTGTACAGCTCCCGCCAGGCGATCGGTGCGCCGGGTCCGACGGCGCGGAGCAGCGCCGGCAGGGTGACCAGCGTCGCCGCTACCGGCGCGAGGGCCAGGACGAGGCTGAAGGCGAGGGCCGAGTGCAGCCCGAGCAGCGCGCAGCCGAAGGCGAGCACGATCCGCAGGCCGCCGTCGACGGCGAGCTGGGTGCCGTACGCGGGGAAGCGGCCGAGGCCGGCCAGTACGCCCCGGGTGAGGTAGCAGACGGCCATGCCGGTGAAGGCGCCGCCGAGCGCCGCCACCAGGGCGCGGTCGCCCTGGAAGAGCAGGTCGGCGATCGGGCCGGCGCCGAGGCCCAGGACGAGCAGGGTCGCGCCGAGGATCGCGCCGGTCAGCAGGGTGGCCCGGCGCAGCACCGGGGCCGTGCCCTGGCCGAGGACCACACGGGCGGAGACGATCCGGGTGAGCTCCTGCTCGATGGGGAAGAAGACGCCGATGCCGATGGACATCACGATCGTCCAGAGCACCGAGACGTTCGCCATGTCCTGCTCGGCCAGGCTGTGGCCGGCCACGCCCAGGTGGACGTAGGAGGCCGCGCCGAGCACGACGGTGCCGCCGGCCACCGCGACGGTGCCCGGCGGCAGCGCCGCGGTCAGCTTGTTCAGCAGGGTCCTCATCCCGTGCGGCCGTCCCGGGCCTGGGCGGCCAGTGCCGTGAAGACCGGGGTGGCGAGCGCCTCGGCGAGCTGCTCACGCCAGTCGGGCAGCGGGGCCAGGCCGGCTTCGGCCCAGCTGTCGTGCGCGAGCACGCTGAAGGCGGGGCGGACGGCGGGGCGCACGAACGCCTCGGAGGTGGTCGGCCGGATCCGCTCGGGGTCCAGGCCGCTCAGCCGGTAGGTCTCGCGGGCCAGTCCCATCCAGGTGGTCCGGCCGCTCGCGGTGCCGTGGTAGACCCCGCCCATGGCCCAGCCCTTCAGCGCGGCCAGGCCGAGCTCGACCAGGTGGCGGGCCAGCGCGTAGGACCAAGTGGGCTGGCCGTGCTGGTCGTCGACCACGTCGAGGGTGTCCCGCTGGGCGGCCAGCTTCAGCATGGTGGCGACGAAGTTCGGCCCGTGCTCGCCGTACAGCCAGGCGGTGCGGACCACGTAGCCGTCCTGCGGCAGCAGTTCGGCCACGGCCTGCTCGCCGACCAGCTTGGAGCGGCCGTAGGCGTTGACCGGACCGGTCTCGGCGTCCTCGCGGTACGGCTCCGAGGCGTCGCCGGGCAGCACGTAGTCGGTGGAGACGTGGAGCAGTCGCACGTGGGCGGCGGCGCAGGCCTCGGCGAGGACGCGTACGCCGGTGCCGTTGACGGCGGTGGCGGCTTCCTCGGCGGTCTCGGCGCCGTCGACGTCGGTCCAGGCGGCGCAGTTCACGACCACGGTGACGCCCTCGACCGCGACCCGGACGGCGGCCGGGTCGGTGATGTCGAGGTCGGCGCGGCTCAGGCCCACGGCCTCGATCCCGGCGCGCTTCAGGACGGCCAGGACGTCCTGTCCGAGCATCCCGGCGGCGCCGGTGACGAGCCAGCGCCCGGCCAGCGAGTTGGTCCTCACTTCTGCAGGGCCGCCTTCGCCTTCAGCGGCTCCCACCAGGCGCGGTTCTCGCGGTACCACTCGATGGTGGCCTTGATGCCGTCCTCGAAGGTGACCTGCGGCGCGTAGCCGAGCTCGGCGCCGATCTTGCTGATGTCGATGGAGTAGCGGAGGTCGTGGCCCTTGCGGTCCTCGACCTGCTCGACCATCTCCCAGCCGAGGCCCGCGGCCTCCAGCAGCACGCCGGTGAGCTCCTTGTTGGTGAGCTCGGTGCCGCCGCCGATGTTGTAGACCTCGCCCGCGCGGCCCTTGCGCATCGCCAGGTCGATGCCGCGGCAGTGGTCGGAGACGTGCAGCCAGTCGCGCACGTTGCCGCCGTTGCCGTACAGCGGGACCTTCTTGCCGTCCATCAGGTTGGAGACGAACAGCGGGATGACCTTCTCCGGGAACTGGTAGTGCCCGTAGTTGTTGGAGCAGCGGGTGACCACCACGTCCATGCCGTGGGTGCGGTGGTAGGCCAGCGCCAGCAGGTCGGACGACGCCTTGGAGGCGGAGTAGGGGGAGTTCGGCACCAGCGGCCACTCCTCCGTCCAGGAGCCCTCGCTGATCGAGCCGTAGACCTCGTCGGTGGAGATGTGGACGAAGCGGCCGACACCGTGCTTGCGGGCGGAGTCCAGCAGGACCTGCGTGCCGACCACGTTGGTCATCACGAAGGGGCCGGCTCCGGCGATCGACCGGTCCACGTGGGACTCGGCGGCGAAGTGCACGACGACGTCGTGACCGGGCATCACCTGGTCGACGGCCTCGGCGTCGCAGATGTCGCCCTTGACGAAGGTGTATCCCGGGTGGTCCGCGACCGGCGCCAGATTCGCCTCGACGCCGGAGTAGGTCAGCTTGTCGAAGACCGTGATCCGAGCGGCGGCATCTGCACCGAGCTGCTGGCGGACGAATTCTGAACCGATGAAGCCGGCGCCGCCGGTCACGAGGATGCGCATAATACGAAGAGTCTAGCGGCCTGCCGAACGTCACATTCCCTTGGCTCGGCTCCCCCGCACCCTCTCGCATAGGGTTCACCCATGCGTGGAATCCTTTTGGCCGGTGGCACCGGATCGCGACTCTGGCCGTTGACCCGGGCCGTTTCGAAGCAGCTGCTGCCCGTCTTCGACAAGCCGATGATCTATTACCCCCTCTCCACCCTGGTGATGGCGGGTATCAGTGAAATCCTGATCATCACCACTCCCGAAGACCGGGACCAGTTCGAGCGACTGCTCGGCGACGGCTCGCAGTTCGGCCTGCGGCTGGAGTACGCCGTCCAGGAGCGCCCGGAGGGCATCGCCCAGGCGTTCGTCCTCGGCGCCGACTTCATCGGTGACGAGTCCGTCGCGCTGATCCTCGGCGACAACATCTTCCACGGCAGCGGCCTCGGCACGCGGCTCGCCGAGCACACCGACTCCAAGGGCGGCCGGGTCTTCGCGTACCCGGTGGCGGACCCCACGGCGTACGGCGTGGTGGAGTTCGACGAGAACGGCCAGGCCATCTCCATCGAGGAGAAGCCGGTCAAGCCCAAGTCCCGCTACGCGGTGCCGGGCCTGTACTTCTACGACAACCAGGTCGTGGAGATAGCCCGCGGCCTCAAGCCGAGCGCCCGCGGCGAACTGGAGATCACCGCGGTCAACGACGCGTACCTCCAGGCCGGCGAGCTCAACGTCACGATCCTCGACCGCGGTACCGCATGGCTGGACACCGGCACCTTCGTCTCGATGGTGCAGGCCTCCGAGTTCGTCCGCGTGATCGAGGAGCGCCAGGGCTTCAAGATCGGTTGCATCGAGGAGGCGGCCTGGCGGGCCGGCCTGATCGATTCCGCACAGCTGCGCGAGCTCGCCCAGCCGCTCACCAAGAGCGGTTACGGCGACTACCTGCTGGCCCTGCTCGCCGAGGAGGACGCCCGATGAAGTTCCGTGAACTCTCCATCGAGGGCGCCTTCGAGGTGACCCCGCAGCTGCACGGGGACCCGCGCGGCCTGTTCACCGAGTGGTACCGCTTCGACCGGCTCGCCGAGGTGGTCGGCCACCCGCTGAACCTGGCGCAGGCGAACCTCTCGGTCTCCTCCGCGGGCGTGGTCCGCGGCATCCACTTCGCCGACGTGCCGCGCGGCCAGGCCAAGTACGTGACCTGCGTGCGCGGCGCCGTGCTCGACGTCATCGTGGACCTCCGGGTCGGCTCCCCCACGTTCGGCAAGTGGGAGGGCGTGCGCCTGGACGACGTGGACCGCCGCGCGGTCTACATCCCCGAGGGCCTCGGCCACGGGTTCTGCGCGCTGAGCGACGACGCGACGCTGTCGTACCTGTGCTCGGAGACGTACAACCCGACCGGCGAGCACTCGGTGCACCCGCTCGACGCCGACCTGGCCATCGAGTGGCCGGCCGACGTGCCGCTGCTGTCCGCCCGCGACGAGGCCGCCCCCTCGCTGGCCGACGCGGTCGCGTCCGGGCTGCTGCCCGACTACGCCGCCTGCAAGGAATTCACCGAGTCGCTCCGCGTGAGCTGACCGCGGCCGAACGAGCCGTACGGCAGGAGGGCCGCACCCCGGGCGGGGTGCGGCCCTCCTGCCGTTCCGCTCCCGGCGTTCCCCGACCGCACCGGGACGCGGGTGCCGCGTCCCGGCTGCCCGCGTCACGGCGGCCTTAGACGTATCTGCTGGGCAGTACCGGAAGCGAAAGAACCGTGCCCAACCCCTCCAGCCTCCCGCCGGGGGCCCGTAGCTCACACGGGTGAACCAGGCCAACTGGGCTGGCTTTCAAGGGGGTTCGCTGGCATATGCTCGCCGCGACACCCCAGACATACGTCGGCCCCCGGCGGGACTCGCAATCCCGGCCGAGGGCCTGGCCAACCAGGAAGTAGCACCTTCCCGATGGATGCCCCGCAGCCTACCGTCATCGCGCGCGCCTCGGTCCGGAATCCCGGCGAGACCCCCCGATCCGGTGTAGTGCACGTCAACGCCCGGCACACCCGCCGCTTCACGGTCGTCGGCAACCACCTCGCCCAGCACCCCGAACTGTCCCTGACGGCCCGCGGTCTGGCCCTCTACATCCAGTCCCTGCCGACCGGCGCCCGCATCGGCATCAAGGACCTGGCCCCGCAGTTCCCCGAGAGCGAGCACCGGATCGCCGGAGCCCTGCGCGAGCTGGAGACGTACGGCTACCTGCGTCGCACCCGGGAGCGGCTGCCCAACGGCCGGATGGTCACCCGTACGGTCTCCTACAACCGCCCGGGCTGCCTGCCCGAGGACCGGGAACCGGCCGAACCGGACCCCGAACCGGACCCCGTACCGGCGCGCGTGCCGGCGCCCGCGGCAGCGCCGTCGGCACCGCCTCCCCCACTGCCCGAGCCGCGTGACCCCGTTGATCCCTTCCGGTGGCAGGTGGCCGCCGCCCTCCTCGCCGAGCTGCGTCGCGTCGACCACCGGCTCCTGCTGGGCGCCGAGGACATCGACCGGCTCGCACCCGCCGTCGAGGCCTGGCTGGAGCGCGGAGCCCGGCCCGAATCCGTCATCGCCGTCCTCACCGCGAACCCGCCGCCGCAGATCCGCAACCCCGCCGGTCTCATCGCCCACCGGTTGACCGCCCAGCTCCCACCGCCACTGGAGCCCGTACCCCGCGCGCCGGCCTTCGTCCCGCCCGATCCCTTCCAGACCTGCCAGACCTGCGACCTCGCGTTCCGCGCCCCCGCGCCGGGCCACTGCCGGAGCTGCCACCCCGATCTGAAGGGGACTGCCTAGCATGAAGGTGATAACTCGGGCCCACGGGCACAGGAGCCGCCGCCGTGACCACCGCCCCGAACGATGAACAGCAGGGCACCCTGCTCTACCAGGTGATGCGCCGCACCCCGGCTCCTTCGACCCCCGCACCCTCATCGCCGCCATCGAAATCGTCTCCCGCTCCAACCCGGACAACGACTGGATCGGCAAGATGCGGGACTACCCGCTCCTCGGCGTTCCCGTCTACGCCGTCTTCGATCCGCGTACCGGCAGTGGCGCCGTCATGACGGACATCCACAGCACACCCGACGGCCCCCGGTACGCCACCCGCAAGGACTTCGTCTCCGGCGAGGACGTCACCATCGCCGACTGGACCATCTCCACCGAGGGACTCCCCCGCTACGCCTGAGCCACCCCGGGCACGACGAAGGGCCCCGCCCCACCGCCGAAGCAGTGGGACGGGGCCCCCCCGTCAAACATGGTGCCCGCTCGCGCGAGCTACCAGGTCAGAGCACGAAATTACTTCGTGATCTTGGTGACCTGGCCGGCGCCCACGGTACGACCACCCTCACGGATGGCGAACTTCAGGCCCTCCTCCATGGCGACCGGCTGGATCAGCGCGACCGTCATCTCGGTGTTGTCGCCCGGCATGACCATCTCCGTGCCGGCCGGCAGGGTGACGACACCCGTGACGTCCGTGGTACGGAAGTAGAACTGCGGACGGTAGTTGTTGAAGAACGGGGTGTGACGGCCACCCTCGTCCTTCGACAGGATGTAGGCCTGGGCCTCGAACTCGGTGTGCGGGGTGACCGAACCGGGCTTGATGATGACCTGGCCGCGCTCGACGTCCTCGCGCTTGATGCCACGGAGGAGCAGACCGACGTTCTCGCCCGCCTGGCCCTCGTCGAGCAGCTTGCGGAACATCTCGATACCGGTGACCGTGGTGGTGGTCTTCTCTTCCTTGATACCGATGATGTCGACGGTCTCGTTGACCTTCAGGACACCACGCTCGATACGGCCGGTGACGACCGTACCGCGACCGGTGATCGTGAAGACGTCCTCGACGGGCATGAGGAACGGCATCTCGGTGTCACGCGGCGGGGTCGGGATGGCCTCGTCGACGGCGTCCATCAGGCCGAGGAGCTTGTCGCCCCACTCCTTGTCGCCCTCGAGCGCCTTCAGCGCGGAGACGCGGACGACCGGCAGGTCGTCGCCCGGGAAGTCGTACTCGGAGAGGAGCTCACGGACCTCGAGCTCGACGAGCTCCAGGATCTCCTCGTCGTCCACCATGTCGGCCTTGTTCAGGGCGACGACGATGTACGGAACGCCGACCTGGCGGGCCAGGAGCACGTGCTCCTTGGTCTGCGGCATCGGGCCGTCGGTGGCGGCGACCACGAGGATCGCGCCGTCCATCTGCGCGGCACCGGTGATCATGTTCTTGATGTAGTCCGCGTGACCCGGGCAGTCGACGTGGGCGTAGTGACGCGCCTCGGTCTGGTACTCGACGTGCGCGATGGAGATCGTGATACCGCGCTGGCGCTCCTCAGGAGCCTTGTCGATCTGATCGAAGGCCGAAGCCGCGTTCAGGTCCGGGTACTTGTCGTGCAGCACCTTGGTAATGGCGGCCGTGAGGGTCGTCTTACCGTGGTCAATGTGACCGATGGTGCCGATGTTGACGTGCGGCTTAGTCCGCTCGAACTTCGCCTTCGCCACGGGGGTCCTCCTGAGAGTGGTTCTGTACGCCTTACAGATCGGCGCCAGGTGATCTTTGCTGGATAGCCGGCTCCCCCGGGGCAACGGGAGAGTTACTCCTGTTGCCCCAGAGGCTCCGGTGGCAAGCCTAAAGCGTGAACTCGGAAGAGTTACTCGCCCTTGGCCTTCGCGATGATCTCCTCGGCGACGTTCCGGGGAACCTCGGCGTAGGAGTCGAACTGCATCGAGTAGCTGGCGCGACCCGAGGTCTTGCTGCGGAGGTCTCCGACGTAGCCGAACATCTCCGAAAGCGGCACGAGGCCCTTCACGACGCGAGCGCCGTGACGCTCCTCCATGGCCTGGATCTGGCCACGGCGGGAGTTGATGTCGCCGATGACGTCACCCATGTAGTCCTCGGGCGTGGTGACCTCAACGGCCATCATCGGCTCAAGGAGCACGGGAGAAGCCTTGCGCGCGGCCTCCTTGAAGGCCTGCGAACCGGCGATCTTGAACGCGAGCTCGGAGGAGTCGACCTCGTGGTAGCCACCGTCGAGAAGCGTGACGCGAACGCCCGTCATCTCGTAGCCGGCCAGGATGCCGAACTGCATGGCCTCCTGCGCACCGGCGTCGACCGAAGGGATGTACTCCTTCGGCACGCGGCCACCGGTGACCTTGTTCACGAACTCGTACGCCGGACCGTCGGTCTCGGTGATGGGCTCGATCGCGATCTGCACCTTGGCGAACTGACCGGTACCACCGGTCTGCTTCTTGTGGGTGTAGTCGTGACGCTCGACGGCCTTGCGGATCGTCTCGCGGTAGGCCACCTGCGGCTTGCCGACGTTGGCCTCGACCTTGAACTCGCGCTTCATACGGTCGACCAGCACCTCGAGGTGCAGCTCGCCCATACCGCCGAGGATGGTCTGGCCCGTCTCCTCGTCCGAGTGAACGTGGAAGGAGGGGTCCTCCTCCGCGAGACGCTGGATGGCGACACCCAGCTTCTCCTGGTCACCCTTGGACTTGGGCTCGATGGCGACCTGGATGACCGGGGCCGGGAAGTCCATGGACTCCAGGATCACCTGGTTCTTGTCGTCACACAGCGTCTCACCGGTGGTGGTCTGCTTCAGGCCCATGACGGCGACGATGTCGCCGGCGCCCACCGAGTCGATCTCCTCACGCTTGTTCGCGTGCATGCGGTAGATCTTGCCGATGCGCTCCTTCTTGCCCTTGACGGAGTTCAGCACCGCAGTGCCGGCCTCCAGGCGGCCCGAGTAAACCCGGACGAAGGTGAGCTTGCCGAGGTGCGGGTCGCTCATGATCTTGAACGCCAGCGCCGCGAGCGGCTCGTCGTCGGAAGGCTTGCGCTTCACGACGAGCTCGGGGTCCTTGACGTCGTGGCCTTCGATGGCCTCGATGTCCAGGGGCGACGGCAGGTAGCGGACGACGGCGTCGAGCAGGGGCTGGACGCCCTTGTTCTTGAACGCCGTACCACAGAACACCGCGGTGATCGTGGGCTCGCCCTTGCCCTTGCCGGAGCCGAGGATGATGCGACGGACGGCGGCGTGCAGCTGCTCCACGGACGGCTCGTCGCCGTTCAGGAAGAGCTCCATGATCTCGTCGTCGTTCTCGGCGACGGTCTCGACGAGCTTCCCGCGCCACTCTTCAGCGGCCTCGGTGTGCGTGTCGGGGATGTCGACGATGTCGTACATCTCGCCCTTGGTCGCCTCGGCGGACCAGACGAACGCCTTCATGGTGACGAGGTCGACGACGCCCTGGAAGTCAGCCTCGGCGCCGATCGGGAGCTGCATGACGATCGGAACCGCGCCGAGGCGGTCCTTGATCATGTCGACACAGCGGTGGAACTCGGCGCCGGTGCGGTCCAGCTTGTTGACGAAGCAGATGCGCGGCACGCCGTAACGGTCGGCCTGACGCCACACCGTCTCCGACTGCGGCTCCACACCGGCGACACCGTCGAACACGGTGACGGCACCGTCGAGGACGCGGAGCGAACGCTCCACCTCGACCGTGAAGTCAACGTGACCCGGGGTGTCGATGATGTTGATGGTGTGGTCGACGTCCTCGAGCGGCCAGTGGCAGGTCGTCGCGGCGGACGTGATCGTGATGCCGCGCTCCTGCTCCTGCTCCATCCAGTCCATCGTGGCAGCGCCGTCGTGGACTTCACCGATCTTGTAAGACACACCGGTGTAGAACAGGATGCGCTCGGTGGTGGTCGTCTTGCCCGCGTCGATGTGGGCCATGATCCCGATGTTGCGGACCTTGGCCAGGTCAAGCGAAGTGGTAGCCATATCGGCTCAGTCTTCTCTCGGTCTCGATGTGGGTTTGAACTACCAGCGGTAGTGCGCGAAGGCCTTGTTGGACTCGGCCATCTTGTGCGTGTCCTCACGCTTCTTGACGGCAGCGCCAAGACCGTTCGAGGCGTCGAGCAGCTCGTTCATGAGGCGCTCGGTCATGGTCTTCTCGCGGCGGGCGCGGGAGTAACCCACGAGCCAGCGCAGCGCGAGGGTCGACTGGCGGCCCGGCTTGACCTCAACCGGAACCTGGTAGGTCGCGCCACCGACACGGCGGGACTTGACCTCGAGGGACGGCTTGACGTTCTCCAGCGCGCGCTTCAGCGTGATGACCGGGTCGTTGCCGGTCTTCTCGCGGAGGCCTTCCATGGCGCCGTAGACGATGCGCTCGGCGGTGGAGCGCTTGCCGTTCAGGAGGATCTTGTTGATGAGCGAGGTCACCAGAGGAGATGCGTAGACCGGGTCGATGATGACCGGGCGCTTCGGGGCGGGGCCCTTACGAGGCATTCTTACTTCTCCTTCTTGGCGCCGTAGCGGCTGCGGGCCTGCTTGCGGTTCTTGACAGCCTGGGTGTCAAGCGCACCGCGGATGATCTTGTAACGAACACCCGGCAGGTCCTTCACACGGCCACCACGCACGAGCACGATCGAGTGCTCCTGCAGGTTGTGTCCCTCACCCGGAATGTAAGCGGTGACCTCGATGCCAGAGGTCAGACGCACACGCGCGACCTTACGCAGCGCCGAGTTCGGCTTCTTCGGGGTGGTCGTGAACACACGCGTGCAGACGCCGCGACGCTGGGGCGAGGCCTCAAGCGCGGGGGTCTTTGTCTTCTCGACCTTGTCCTGCCGGCCCTTACGGACCAGCTGCTGGATCGTAGGCACTACTTCTCCGGTTTCTGTGTGCCGTGTAGTGAAGCTAACCTGGAACATTTGCCGACCCACGCGGTCGGGTGTGTCGGATCCGGCGGACCTCCGCGCAAGCACGGAAACGCATGGATCGCGGTGGCCGATACGGGCTCTCCTGCGGTTGATGGACACGCACGGGAGCCCAGGCACACCCCAGGCACAAGGTCTGAGCGTACCTACCGCAACCACTCCGGTCAAAACAAAAGCCCGGCCGCCGGAGCCGGGAGACGGCCACGACCCGTGCGCCGCACGGGCGACACCCCCGTGCGGCCCCGCCGACTCGCGGATGTGGTAGTGCCGTGGTATGGACGGCCAGGTCAGGCCCCCCGGGAAGGCGGCGACCGCCCCGTACGAGCACACGCGCGAGGCCCGCCGCGGGACCCCGGGCGCGGCCCGGTACCTGCCCGGCGAACTAAACTGCCGAGCGCTTCGGACCAAACGGCACGATCATCAGGGGAGCGGGACATTGGGGACGGTCACCTCGCAGCCGGCCACGGCGCACGGCCCGCGCCCCGACGGCGGCCGGGACCTGCCCGCCCCCCGACGGCGCCGGGCCCGCCCCGCCCGGCTGTACGGACCCCTGCTCGCCTTCCTGATCACCTCGGGGGCGTTCTGCGCGGCCTGGGTGGCGCGCGGCACCTTCCCCTTCGGCGACACCGGCCGGGCCGTCAACGACCAGGCCAACCAGTACGTGCCGTTCCACCGCGCGCTCTGGGACCTGGTCCACGGGCAGGCCGCCGGTGACGTGCTGTTCACCTGGCGCGGAGGTTTCGGACAGCAGTTCCTGTCCGACTACTACACCTACCTCGGCAACCCCTTCTCGTGGCTGACCGTCCTGGTCCCGCGCGCCCACGTCGACCTGGCCGTCTTCGCGCTCACCCCGGTCACCATGGGCACCGCCGCCGCCGTGATGACGGTGTACCTCGGCAAGCTGCACCCCGGTCCGTGGTGGCAGCGCGGCGTCCTCGGCGCCTGCTACGGCCTGTGCGGCTGGGCGCTCAGCGACGCCTCGTACATCCCCATGTGGCTGTGGGGCCTGGTCGCCCTCCCGCTGCTCGGCATCGCCGTCGAGTGGTGCCTCGAGGAGCGCCGCTGGCCGGGCGCGGCCCTATTGGTCGCGCTCGCCTGGTACGGGAACTTCTACACCGCGATGATGGCCACGATGGCCGCCTGCGTCCTGCTGGCCATCCGGCTGATCACCCACGACATGACGGGCCGGCGGCTGCGCGCCCTGGGGCGGGCGGCGACGGCCGCCGCGACCGGGGTGACGCTCACCCTTCCGCTCCTCCTGCCGTCGTTCCTGTCCAGCGGCTCCGCGCAGCCCACCCAGGCCGCCGCCTTCGACCCCGTCCGGATCGAGGTCTTCCTCGCGGGCATGCTCCCGGCGACCCACCTGTGGGGCGGCCGCCCGCGGCTCTACGTGGCCTCGCTCGGACTGATCCTCGCGGGCTCCTTCGTCTTCAACGCCGCCGTCGCGAGGAGGACCCGCCTGGTGTGGGCGGCCGCGATCCTGCTCGTGGCCGGCTCGTTCCAGTTCCCGCCCACGCAGTACGTGTGGCACGGGCTGGCGGTGCCCAACGGCAACCCGTACCGCGAGGCCTTCGTCTTCAGCGGCATGGTGGTCGTCGTGGCCTGGCTGTCGCTGGCCGCCCGGCCGCGCCCGCCGCACCTCGCGCTCGCCGCCGGCCTGCTGGTCGCGGCCACCTTCGTACTGCGGCACACCGACGACTTCGGCGGCTGGACCTGGCCCGCGGTGCTGGGGGGCGGGGCCGTGTCGCTGCTGGCCCTGATCCTGCTCGCGCTGGGTGAGGGGCGCCGGTACCTGATCCCCGTCGCGGCCGTCCTCATGGTCGGCGTGGTCTTCGCCGAGTCCACGGTGGCCGCGGCGAGCGCGGACGCCCGCCGGGCCCGCGAGCGCTGGGCGAAGCCGACCGCCACCTCGAACCGGTCGATCGGTGACCACTACGAAGCCGTCCGCCGGGTGGACGGCTGGCCCGCCTACCGGACCGACTCGGGCGGGCCGCAGACCTCGTACAACGACGCCCTCGCCCTGCGCGCGGAGGGCCCGCAGTACTACAGCAGCTACCTCCCGGAGGCCACGTACCGGGCGCTGGAACCCCTCGGCTACGGCTTCAAGAACGACGGCCGGACCTTCTTCGGCGCCGACAATCCGGTGCTCGACGCGATCTTCTCGATCGGCGCGCGGGTCCGGCCCGGGAGCGCACCGGGCAGCTGGACGGGCTCGAAGTTCCCCGCGCCCCCGCTGGTCACGGTCCGCTCCGCCCCGTACACCTCGCCGAACCCCGCGGCCAGCGTCTACGCCCGCCAGGAGAACGTCCTGGGCGCCACCGTCTACCGGGTCCCGCAGGTCACCCGCGGGGGCAGCGCCACCGAGCAGACGTACGCGGCGCAGTGCACCCCCGGCTCCGAGGCCTACTGGTACTCCCCCGAGGTGTACGGCACCCTGCGGACCACGGGCGCCGAGCTGCGGCTGGAGGACCAGATGACCGGCGTGATCCCGCTGGGCGAGGTCCCCGCCTCGGGCCGGGTCGACGTCACGGTGCACACCCGCACGCAGGGCGCGACCGCCGGGGACCACCCGCTGGGCTGCCTGGACCGCGCGGCCCTCGGCGCGGCGGTCGCCCGGCTGAGCGCCGGCGGCGCCACCGAAGTAAAAGCGAGCGGCCACACCATCGCGGCCACCCTTCCCGAGGGCGCGTCCGGCACCGCGGTCTTCGCGATGACGGATATCCCGGGCTGGCAGTGCTCCGCCCCGGTGCGCGACTTCCACGGTCTGGTGTCCCTGCCCCTGAGCCCCGGCACGAGGAAGGTCTCCTGCACGTTCACCCCCAAGGGCCTCACCACGGGCCTCGCCGGCGCCACCCTCGCCCTCCTGGCCCTGGCGTCGGTCACGGTGGCGGGCGCACGCCGCCGCCGCGCGGGCGCCGACGCCCGACCCGGGCACTGTCCGTGACCGTCCGTACTCATTCGAGTGGTTCCGGATCTGCGAGCGGCCCGCGGTCAGTACATTGACCGCCCTGACGCATCGGGGCGGGGGGCCGCATGAATGGGGAGAACCTCCGGGGCGACGGAGGGCTGGACGACCGGGTCCCCTTCCTGGCCCGGCTGGAGAACGAGGACGGGACGGCGTTACGCGCGCTCGGCCGTGAGCTGGCGTTCGCACCGCGCGACCGCCTGATCCACCAGAACGAGCCGTCGTCGCACATCCTGCTGGTCCTGCACGGCTGGACGAAGGTGACCGTCGCCGCACCCAACGGCTACCAGGCGCTGCTCGCCCTGCGCGGGCCCGGCGACATCCTCGGTGAGTCCGCCGCCCTCACCGGCCGCGTCCGCTCCGCCACCGTGACCGCGCTGGAGCCGGTCCGGGCGGTGGCCGTCGACCCCGAGACCTTCCGCGCGTTCCTCGCCGCCTTCCCCGCCGTCGCCCTCCAACTGCTCGCCCTCACCTCCGACCGCACCCGGGCCGCCGACCGGCGCCGCCTGGAGTTCGCCTCGCTGAGCGTGCGCGAGCGCCTCGCCGTCCTGCTCCTGGACCTGTCCAGGACCCACGGCCGCGCCACCGCCGCAGGCGTCGAGCTGACCGTTCCGCTCACCAAGGAAGAGCTCGCCGGAGCCGTCGGGGCGTCCCGCGAGATGGTCCAGCGGGAGCTCAAGGAGCTCCGCGAACGCGGCGTCGTGATCACCGGCCGCCGCGCGCTGGTGATCGTACGGCCGGACGTACTGCGCCGGATCGGCCAGTCGCAGCACTAGGGGGGTGTCCGGAGCCGACGGCGCCTTCAGTGCAGGGCGTCACACTCCGGGTGCGTCATCCGCCCTCACGGCATCGCGGCCGTCTGCCCCACTCTCTTGTCACAGCAGGGATCCGCCGGGATCCACCACGAGAGGCGATCATGAACGACCCACTCCCCCGCACCATCCTCCTGGTCGACACCGAGCGCTACAGCGACCGCGACGACGTCCAGCAGGCCTTCCTGCGCCGGATGCTCTACGACGTCGTCGACCGGACCCTGCTGGCGGCCGGAATCGACCAGACGTTACGGCTGCGCGCCGACCGCGGCGACGCGATCATGGAGATGATCGACCCGAGCGCGCCGCTGACGACACTGCTGCGCGCCCTGCTGACCGAGGTCCCCGCCCAGCTGCGCGCCGTGAACCGGCTGGCGGCCAGCTCGGCGCAGATCCGGCTGCGGGCCGTGCTGGCGACCGGGTACGTCGCCGTCGACGAGTTCGACGGCTGGGTGGGCACGGACCTCAACCACGCCTGCCGGCTGCTGGACGGCGAACCCCTGAAGCAAGCCCTGCGCGAGCGTACGGACGACTACGCGCTCTGCGTCTCGGAGCCGGTGTACGCCGGCATCGTGCGGCACAACCACACCGGAATCCCGGCCGACGAATTCACCGCGGTCACCATGCCCAGCAAGAACGGCCCGCTGGGCGCGTGGCTGTACGGACCACTGCCGACGGGGGGCCCGGCGCCGGAGCCCGAGGGGGACTCCGGCGCCGGGACAGCCGCAGCGCCCACCGCGCCGGCCGGGGCGGTGGGCCAGATCAACGGCGGGCAGTTCGGCGGCGTCAACCACGGCATCGACGGCGGCGTCTTCCACGGCGACATCCGGCTGGGCGGCGGTGACGGCCGATGAGCACACCGGTGGCGGAGGCCGCGGTCGCGGCGGAGGGCCCGGACCGGCCGGAGTCCCCGGCCGAGCCGGCGGCCGCGAGCGCGGCTCCGGCTCCGGCTGCGGTTCCGGCCGAGGAAGCACCCCAGAGCGCCTACGACGCCCGGCGCGACCTCTTCCGCGGCATCCCCGACGCCATGCGCGGCGGCGTCGGCGGCGGGCAGTTCGGCGGCGTCAACCACGGCATCAGCGGCGGCACGTTCCACGGCGGTGTCACCGTGAACCACCTGATGGTCGGCGGCGCGGCGCACACCTCCGGCGAGGTCCCCGGAGCCACGCTCACCCGCCTCGACGCGGTGTTCGCCGAGGACGGCAGCAACTTCCGGGATCTGCTGGAGCAGCTCCGCAAGGAGCGCGTCCTGGTACTCACCGGCCCCCGCTTCACGGGCCGGCGCACCGCCGCGCTGCTGCTCCTGCGGCGCCTGGGCACCGCTTCGGTCCATTCGCTGGACCGGAGCACGTCCCCCGAGAACCTGGCCGACGGGCTCGCCGCCGGAGAGTCGCGCGGCTACGTCCTGTGCGACCCGATCACCACACGGGACCAGCCGCTGCGCGACACGCACCTGCTGGCCGCCAGGGACCGACTCGGCGACCACGGCCTCCTGGTGATCACCGCCGGTCCGCACACCCATCTGGAGGGCGTCCCGGGCCACCGCTGGCAGCCTCCCGGCACCGCGGCCGTCCTGCGCTCCTCGCTGCGCGCCCGGCTGGACGACGAAGCCGAGTTACGGCGACTGCTGGAGCTGCCCGCCGTCACCGACTTCCTCAGCGGCCACCACCAGCTCCGCGAGGCCGCGCGGTTCGCCGAGGTACTGGGCCGGCACTCGCTCCACGGCTCCGACGCGTCGGAGATCGAGACCTTCTACCTGGGCGCCCTGGAACAGCAGATCCAGGAGTGGTTCGAGGACGCGGACGGCACGCTGCACCTGCGGGAGAAGGCCTTCCTCGTCGCCCTCGCCGCCTTCCACAAGGGGCCCTACGCCCTCACCGCCGAGCTCAGCGACCTGCTGTTCGGCCTCCTCCAGCGCACCGAGGACCCGGACGTGCCCGCGGCCGTCCCCGTCTTCGGCACCAACCCCGCCAAGCGCCTCCAGCTGGCCCGCGCCGTCCGCTACCCGAAGGAGGAGCAGACCGAGTGGGGTCCGGTCACCCAGTCGATGGCCGCCTTCCAGGACGACCGCCTCGCCGCGGTCCTGCTCCGCGAGGTGTGGACCGGCCACCCGTCCGCCCGCCCCGCCCTGGTCGGCTGGCTGCGGCTGCTCGCCGCCGACGGGCGGTCCTTCGTACGGACCCGGGCCGCGTCCACCGTCGCCGTACTCGCCCTCCACGACCTGCCCTCCGCGATGGCCCTGGTCGTCGAGGACTGGGCGCTGTCCGACCGCCCGTGGCTGCGGATCGGCGCCGTCAACGCCCTCGCGCTCGCCCACATCATCGGCACGCCGAACATCCCGCGGATCATCGACCGCTGGTGCGCCGACGAGGACGCCCACGCGCGCCTGCGCTGGGCCGCGATCCGCGTCCACGGCCTGATCGGGGACGAGCGGCCCGTGGAGACCGTCGAAGCCCTGCGCGTGGCCGTCCGGCGCGACGGGAACGACGCGGCGATGCTGCTCGAACTCGCCCAGTCCGTCGAGCTGCTGCTGCTCTCCGACGCGCGCGACGAGGTCCTCGCCGAGGTGCTGCGCACCCGCGACGACGACCGGGCCGCGGTCGACCTCGCGCTCGACGGTTTCCTGCGCGCCTGCCGGCACACGGAGGACGACGAGCCGTACGGCCGCCCGCTGGTCCTCGACTGGTACGCCCGGGCCGCCACCGAGCGTCCGCACTCCGCCCGCGGGATCGCCGAGCTGTGGCGGGCCGCCCTCGGCCGCCTCCCCAACCAGGACGCCCTCGACGTGCTGCACGACTGGGTGGTGGCCGCGGACCGCGACCACGCCGCCGAATGGGCGCTCGCCGCCCTGCTGCCCGCCCTGGTCACCCGCGCCAACGAGCGGGAGCGGCTGCTCCACCTCCTGCGCGAGCAGAACCACGGGGTGGTGAACGCCGCCGCCGAGCGCCTGCTGACCGTACTGCCGACCCGCTGAACCGAGGAGAAGCCGCACGATGTCCGATCCCCGCCGCCACCCCGACTGGGAGCAGCCGGCCGACCGGCGCACCCAGCTGATCGACCCGGTGATCACCGTCCAGCAGCTCGGGCGGTTCGAGGTGTTCCGCAAGCTGCAGACCCGCATCGACCACGCCCTGGTCTTCTCGACCGCCAAGGGCGGGTACGCCGCCTTCCTGCCGCCGCAGCGGCCGGGCTCCACCCGCGGCTACACGGCCGTCTACGAGGTGGACACGGGAGTCCACCACTTCCGGGCGGAGATCGAGCTCCCCAGCGACAACGACGCGTTCCAGTTCGTCGTGGTCGTGGAGATCAGCTGGCAGGTGACGGACCCGGCCCGGTTCGTGGAGAGCCGTCACCGCGACGTGCCCCGGCTGCTGCTCGGCGAGCTGGAGCAGGCCGCCCGGCCGGTCGCGCGGCGCTTCTCCATCGCCCAGAGCGCCGACGCCGAGGGAGAACTGCTGCGGGCGCTGCCCGCGGCCGGCCCGCTCGGCCGGACGTGCGGGCTCCAGACCTCGTGGACCGTCCGGCTGCGGCGCGACCAGGAGAACATCGACCACCAGCTGCGCATGCAGGCCATCCACCACGGCACCGACGAGCAGATCCTCACCGAGCGGCTCGGCATGCGCTACGACGCCCAGCTCGACGAGCGGGCCCGCCGGCAGGACGAGCTCACCACGGAGCGGGCCCTGGCCTACGGCGGCCGGCAGCACGAGCTGGCCCTGCGGCAGCAGCAGTGGGAACACCAGCAGCGCCTGGAGCTGAGCCGGCAGCAGGCGGAGCTGCAGCGGGTCGAGGCCGAGAAGATCGCCTTCTACCAGTACCACCTGGAGCAGGGCGGGGTGCACGCGTGGGCCCTCCACCTGGCCCAGCACCCCGAGGACTCGGCCCTCGTCATGCGGACCATGCGCGAGGACCAGCTCCAGATGATCCGGGACCAGATGAGCCTGGTCAGCCAGGTGCTCGGGGACGGCGGGGCCGAGCGGCACGAGTTGCAGGGACCCAAGCAGCTGGCGCTGCGGGCCATGAACGACATCCTGAACCAGCGCCTCCCCGGCGTCCCCCACGACGCGGCCCCGCCCTATCCGGGCCCGCTCCCGGCCCCGCCCCCGCAGCCGCCGGCGGGCCCGCCCGGGGTACCGGTTCAGGGTGTTCCCGTACCTGGCTACGGTCCGGCCGCACCGCAGCCGCCCGCGCCGTACGGACCGACCGCACCGCAGGCGCCCGCGCCGTACGGGCCGGCCCCGACCTTCGCCCAGTGGGAGCCGCCGCCCGGGTACGGGACCGCTCCCGTACAGCCGCCGGCGCCGCCCGGCCCCGCGGCCGAACGCGGATCCGAGCCCGAGCCCGAGGCCGGACCCGAGGCCCAGGCGGCCCCGGCCCCGGCCCGACCCCAGGAACAGGCCGTCGACGGGAGGCCCCAGCCGTGACCACCACCCCCACCCCGACCCCACCGTCGGCTCCACCCGGCGGTGAGGCCGCCACCAGGCTCCTCGCCGACCTGCGCGGTGAGATAGCCCGCGCCGACAGCAAGGCCTCGGTGCTGGTCGGCGCCCTCGGGATGACCGCCGGGGTGATCAGCGCCCTGCTCGCCGGGAAGGGCTGGCGGCCGGGCTCGCTCTCCACGCCCGGGACGGCCGTGTGGTGTGCGGGAGCCGCCGCCCTGGCCCTGGCCCTGCTCGCCCTGCTGCTGGCGGTGCTGCCCCGGTACCGCTCGACCGAGTGGCGACCGGGCTCCCCGCTCTCGTACTTCGGCGACATCCGCTCGGCGGTGCGCCAGGGCCGCCTCGCCGAGGCCCTCGCCGACACCGACCGCGACCCCGCCGCATCGCTCATGGCGGCGCTCGCGGAGAACAGCCGGATCGCCGCCCGCAAGCACCAGTGGATCAGGACCGGCCTGTTCGCCTTCTGCACCGCCACGGTGTTGCTCCCCGCCGCCCTGCTCATCGGCTGACGTCTCCGATACGACGAAGGATCCACCGTGAACCAGCCACCCGAACCCCAGTACCCGCAGGGCCCGCAGTACCCCCAGAGCCCGCCGCCCCCCGCGTACCCGCAGCCCCAGGCTCCCGCGTACCCGCAGCCCCAGCCACCCCAGCAGCCCGCGTACCCCCAGTACCAGCAACCCCAGTACCCCCAGCAGCCCGCGTACCCCCAGTACCAGCAACCCCAGTACCCCCAGCAGCCCGCGTACCCCCAGTACCAGCCCGCCCCCGCCGCCCCGCCGGCCCCGTTACCGGCCCCTGCGGCCCCGCTGGACGACCTGGAGTACCAGAACGCCCCCGGCAACCGCGTCCACCGCAAGGCGTACCAGCGCAGCGCGGACGCCACCGCCTTCGGCCAGCTCGCCCTGCACGTCCCCGGCTTCCTGATGAGCATGATGGTGGTGCTGCTCCTCGCCGCCGTCCTGGAGGGGGTCTCCGGCCTGCCGTACTGGTTGCCCACCCTGCTCTGGATCGCCTCCGGGGCCCTCGTGTTCCACCGCCCCAGCGAGGACTTCTTCGCCCGCCACCTGCTGCGCCTGCAGCGCCCGCTCCCCCACGAGCTCGCCGCGCTCTCCCCGGTGTGGCGCGAGGTCACGGCCCGCGCGGGCGTCGACGGCGACCGCTACGAGCTGTGGATCGAGGACACCGACCACCTGAACGCGTACGCGGCGGCCGGCCACATCGTCGGCGTCACCCGGTACGCCCTGGAGAACCTGCCCAAGTCCCAGCTCGCCGCCGTACTCGCCCACGAGCTCGGCCACCACACCGGCGGCCACGCCTGGTCCGGGCTGCTGGGCTGGTGGTACGGCCTGCCCGGGCGGATCGCCTGGCAGGTCATCAGGGCCGTGACCGTCTTCGTCATCCGGTTCACCAGCTTCTTCTCCTACCTGGCCGCCGGACTCATGATCATCTTCGTCGGGCTGTTCACCATCCTGACGATCACCGCCACCTACGGGCTCCCCCTGCTGCTGCTCGTGATGCCCTACCTGGTGGCGGCGGTGGGCCGGCGGGCCGAGCTGCGCGCCGACGAGCACGCCGCCGCCCTCGGCTTCGCGCCGATGCTCGCGCAGATGCTGCACGGGGTGATGGCCCAGGAGGAACAGGCGAAGCAGGCGGTCTTCGCCCAGACCGGGAAGCCGTTCACCGAGGCCGGCGCGCTGGACCGGCTGCTCTCCACCCACCCGGACCACCGGACCCGGCTGCACCACCTCCAGCCGTACCTGCAGCAGCCCGCACGCTGAGGCATCCGGTCGACAACGCGCCGCAGGGCGGCCACCCTCTCGGGTGACCGCCCTGCGGTTACATGCTCTGCGCGACTCAGCCGTTGTAGGGGCCGTAGTCGTAGTCCTCCAGCGGGACAGCCTGGCCGGAGCCGGTGCCGAAGGGCGAGTAGTCGATGTCGTCGTAGCCGACGGCCGAGTACATCGCGGCCTTGGCCTCCTCGGTGGGCTCCACCCGGATGTTGCGGTAGCGGGCGAGGCCCGTACCGGCCGGGATGAGCTTACCGATGATGACGTTCTCCTTGAGGCCGATCAGGGAGTCGGACTTGGCGTTGATCGCCGCGTCCGTCAGAACCCTGGTCGTCTCCTGGAAGGACGCCGCCGACAGCCACGACTCGGTGGCGAGCGAGGCCTTGGTGATACCCATCAGCTGCGGACGGCCGGAGGCGGGGTGACCGCCCTCGGTGACCACACGACGGTTCTCGGTCTCGAACTTCGACCGCTCGACCAGCTCGCCCGGCAGGAGCTCCGCGTCGCCGGACTCGATGATCGTCACGCGGCGCAGCATCTGCCGGATGATGATCTCGATGTGCTTGTCGTGGATCGACACGCCCTGCGAGTTGTAGACCTTCTGGACTTCGCCGACCAGGTGGACCTGGACGGCACGCTGGCCGAGGATGCGCAGCACGTCGTGCGGGTTGGTGGCACCCATGGTGAGCTTCTGGCCCACCTCGACGTGGTCGCCCTCGGACACGATGACCTTGGCGCGCTTCGAGATCGGGAAGGCCGTCTCGTCACTGCCGTCGTCGGGCGTGATGACGATCTTCTTCGTCTTCTCGGTCTCCTCGATCCGCACGCGGCCGGCGGCCTCGGAGATCGGGGCGACACCCTTCGGGGTACGGGCCTCGAAGAGCTCGACGACACGCGGCAGACCCTGCGTGATGTCGTCACCGGCCACACCACCGGTGTGGAAGGTACGCATCGTCAGCTGGGTACCGGGCTCACCGATGGACTGGGCGGCGATGATGCCGACCGCCTCACCGATGTCGACCAGCTTGCCGGTGGCGAGCGAGCGTCCGTAGCAGAAGGCACAGGTGCCGACCGCGGACTCACAGGTCAGGACCGAGCGGGTCTTGACCTCCTCGACGCCGTTGGCGACCAGGGCGTCGATGAGCACGTCACCGAGGTCGACGTTGGCCGGCGCGATGACCTTGCCGTCGATGACGACGTCCTCGGCCAGCATGCGGGCGTAGATCGAGGTCTCGACGTCGTCGGCCTTGCGCAGCACGCCGTCCTCGCCGCGAACGGCGATCTTCAGCTTCAGACCGCGCTCGGTGCCGCAGTCCTCCTCGCGGATGATCACGTCCTGCGAGACGTCCACCAGACGACGGGTCAGGTAACCCGAGTCGGCGGTACGCAGGGCGGTGTCCGCCAGACCCTTACGGGCACCGTGCGTGGAGATGAAGTACTCCAGAACGGTGAGGCCCTCACGGAAGGACGCCTTGATCGGACGCGGGATGGTCTCGTTCTTCGCGTTCGACACCAGACCACGCATACCGGCGATCTGTCGCATCTGCATCATGTTTCCTCGGGCACCCGAGTCAACCATCATGAAGATGGGGTTCGTCTTGGGGAAGTTCGCGTTCATCGCCTCGGCAACCTCGTTGGTCGCCTTGGTCCAGATCGCGATGAGCTCCTGCGTGCGCTCGTCCTTGGTGATCAGACCGCGCTCGTACTGCTTCTGGACCTTCTCGTCCATCGCCTCGTAGCCCGCGACGATGGCCTTCTTGGCCTCGGGCACGACGACGTCGGAGATGGCCACGGTGACGCCCGAACGGGTCGCCCAGTGGAAGCCGGCCGCCTTCAGGTTGTCGAGCGTCGCCGCCACGATGACCTTGGGGTAGCGCTCCGCCAGGTCGTTGACGATCTCGGAAAGCTGCTTCTTGCCCACCGAGTAGTCGACGAACGGGTAGTCCTCGGGCAGCAGCTCGTTGAAGAGCGCGCGGCCCAGGGTCGTCTTCAGACGGAAGCTGTCGCCCGGCTGGAACTCCCGCTCCGCGACGCCGTCGTCCCCGCTCTCGGAGACCGGCGGCACCCAGCCACGCGGCGGGATGGTGCCCACCGGGAAGCGGATGTCGACGGACGACTGGAGCGCGAGCTCGCCGTTGTCGAACGCCATGGTCGCCTCGGCCGTGGAGCCGAACGCGCGGCCCTCGCCCTTGACGTCACGGAGCTCACCGTCGGTGGTCAGGAAGAACAGACCGAGGACCATGTCCTGGGTCGGCATCGTGACCGGACGGCCGTCGGCCGGCTTGAGGATGTTGTTCGAGGACAGCATCAGGATGCGGGCCTCGGCCTGCGCCTCCGCGGAGAGCGGCAGGTGCACGGCCATCTGGTCACCGTCGAAGTCCGCGTTGAACGCGGTGCAGACGAGCGGGTGGATCTGGATGGCCTTGCCTTCGACCAGCTGGGGCTCGAAGGCCTGGATGCCGAGGCGGTGCAGCGTGGGCGCACGGTTCAGCAGGACCGGGTGCTCGGCGATGACCTCTTCGAGGACGTCGTAGACGACCGTGCGGCCGCGCTCGACCATCCGCTTGGCGCTCTTGATGTTCTGCGCGTGGTTCAGGTCGACCAGGCGCTTCATCACGAACGGCTTGAAGAGCTCCAGCGCCATGGCCTTGGGCAGACCGCACTGGTGCAGCTTCAGCTGCGGACCGACGACGATCACGGAACGCGCGGAGTAGTCCACACGCTTACCGAGAAGGTTCTGACGGAATCGACCCTGCTTGCCCTTCAGCATGTCGCTGAGGGACTTCAGGGGACGGTTGCCGGGACCGGTCACCGGACGACCACGACGACCGTTGTCGAAGAGGGCGTCCACGGCCTCCTGAAGCATGCGCTTCTCGTTGTTCACGATGATCTCGGGGGCACCGAGGTCGAGGAGACGCTTCAGACGGTTGTTGCGGTTGATCACGCGGCGGTACAGGTCGTTCAGGTCGGAGGTCGCGAAGCGGCCACCGTCCAGCTGCACCATCGGACGCAGGTCCGGCGGGATCACCGGCACGCAGTCCAGAACCATGCCCTTGGGCTTGTTGCTGGTCTGCAGGAACGCGGAGACGACCTTGAGGCGCTTGAGCGCACGGGTCTTCTTCTGGCCCTTGCCGGTACGGATGATCTCGCGGAGGCGCTCGGCCTCCTCCTCGAGGTCGAAGGACTCCAGGCGCTTCTGCAGCGCGGCGGCGCCCATGCAGCCGTCGAAGTACGTGCCGAAGCGGTCACGCAGCTCGCGGTAGAGGAGCTCGTCGCCCTCCAGGTCCTGGACCTTGAGGTTCTTGAAGCGGGCCCACACCTCGTCGAGGCGGTCGATCTCGCGCTGGGCGCGGTCACGGAGCTGCTTCATCTCGCGCTCGGCGCCTTCGCGCACCTTGCGGCGCACGTCGGCCTTCGCGCCCTCGGCCTCGAGCTCGGCCAGGTCGGTCTCGAGCTTCTTGGCACGGCCTTCGAGGTCCGCGTCACGGCGGTTCTCGATCTGCTGGCGCTCGACGGAGACGTGCGCCTCCAGCGACGGGAGGTCGCGGGTGCGGCGCTCGTCGTCGACGAACGTGATCATGTACGCGGCGAAGTAGATGACCTTCTCGAGGTCCTTCGGCGCGAGGTCCAGCAGGTAGCCCAGGCGCGACGGGACGCCCTTGAAGTACCAGATGTGGGTGACGGGAGCGGCAAGCTCGATGTGGCCCATCCGCTCACGACGCACCTTGGCGCGCGTGACCTCGACGCCACAGCGCTCACAGATGATGCCCTTGAAGCGGACACGCTTGTACTTGCCGCAGTAGCACTCCCAGTCCCGGGTAGGACCGAAGATCTTCTCGCAGAAGAGTCCGTCCTTCTCGGGCTTGAGGGTGCGGTAGTTGATGGTCTCCGGCTTCTTGACCTCGCCGTGCGACCAGGTTCGGATGTCGTCCGCGGTGGCAAGGCCGATCCGCAGCTCGTCGAAGAAGTTGACGTCGAGCACTGTGCGTCAATCCCTCTTTCGGGGTCGAGTCTCAATCATGGTCTGAACGGTCCCGGGGATGACGGGGGGCTCTTGAGCGAGCCCCCCGTCAGGCCCGTCAGACCTCTTCGACGCTGCTCGGCTCACGCCGGGACAGGTCGATACCGAGCTCCTCCGCCGCGCGGAAGACGTCCTCGTCGGTGTCGCGCATCTCGATGGACATGCCGTCCGAGGACAGCACCTCCACGTTGAGGCAGAGCGACTGCATTTCCTTGATGAGCACCTTGAAGGACTCGGGAATGCCCGGCTCGGGGATGTTCTCGCCCTTGACGATGGCCTCGTAGACCTTCACGCGGCCGGTGACGTCGTCGGACTTGATGGTCAGCAGCTCCTGGAGGGCGTAAGCGGCGCCATAAGCCTCGAGCGCCCACACCTCCATCTCACCGAAGCGCTGGCCACCGAACTGTGCCTTACCACCCAGCGGCTGCTGCGTGATCATCGAGTACGGACCGGTCGACCGCGCGTGGAGCTTGTCGTCGACCAGGTGGTGGAGCTTGAGGATGTACATGTACCCGACCGAGATCGGGTCCGGGAACGGCTCGCCGGAGCGGCCGTCGAACAGGCGCGCCTTACCGGTCGGGAGCACCATGCGCTCGCCGTCGCGGTTCGGGATGGTGTGCTGCAGCAGGCCGGCCAGCTCGTCCTCGCGGGCGCCGTCGAACACCGGGGTGGCGACGTTGGTACCGGGCTCGACCTTGTCGGCGCCGATCGCCTGGAGGCGCTGCGCCCACTCGTCCGCCAGACCGGAGACGTCCCAGCCGCGGCTGGCGAGCCAGCCGAGGTGGATCTCCAGGACCTGTCCCGGGTTCATTCGGGACGGGACACCCAGCGGGTTCAGGATGATGTCGACCGGCGTGCCGTCCTCAAGGAAGGGCATGTCCTCGATCGGAAGGATCTTGGAGATGACACCCTTGTTGCCGTGGCGGCCGGCGAGCTTGTCACCGTCGGTGATCTTGCGCTTCTGGGCGACGTAGACGCGGACCAGCTGGTTCACGCCCGGAGGAAGCTCGTCGCCCTCCTCTCGGTCGAAGACGCGGACACCGATGACCTTGCCGATCTCACCGTGGGGGACCTTGAGCGAGGTGTCACGCACCTCGCGGGCCTTCTCACCGAAGATCGCGCGGAGCAGTCGCTCCTCCGGGGTCAGCTCGGTCTCACCCTTGGGCGTGACCTTGCCGACCAGGATGTCGCCGGCGACGACGTCCGCACCGATGCGGATGATGCCGCGCTCGTCGAGGTCCGCGAGGACCTCCTCGGAGACGTTCGGGATGTCCCGGGTGATCTCCTCGGGGCCGAGCTTGGTGTCACGGGCGTCGACCTCGTGCTCCTCGATGTGGATCGAGGAGAGGACGTCGTCCTGCACGAGGCGCTGCGACAGGATGATCGCGTCCTCGTAGTTGTGACCCTCCCACGGCATGAACGCGACGAGCAGGTTCTTGCCGAGGGCCATCTCGCCCTCTTCGGTCGCCGGTCCGTCGGCGAGGACCTGGGACTCGACGATCCGGTCACCCTCGTTGACGATGACCTTCTGGTTGACCGAGGTGCCCTGGTTCGAGCGGGAGAACTTGGCGACGCGGTACGTGGTGTACGTGCCGTCGTCGTTGGCGACGGTGACGTAGTCGGCCGAGACCTCCTGGACGACACCGTCCTTCTCCGCACGGATCGAGTCACCGGCGTCGACCGCACAGCGGTACTCCATGCCGGTGCCGACGAGCGGCGCCTCCGCCTTGATGAGCGGAACGGCCTGGCGCATCATGTTCGCGCCCATGAGGGCACGGTTGGCGTCGTCGTGCTCCAGGAAGGGGATCATCGCGGTCGCGACGGACACCATCTGGCGCGGGGAGACGTCCATGTAGTCGACGTCGTCGCCGGCGATGTAGTCGATCTCGCCGCCACGACGGCGGACCAGCACGCGGTTCTCGGTGAAGCGCATGTCGTCGGACAGGCCGGCGTTGGCCTGGGCGATGACGAAGCGGTCTTCCTCGTCGGCGGTCAGGTAGTCGACCTCGTCGGTGACGACACCGTCGACGACCTTGCGGTACGGGGTCTCGACGAAGCCGAACGCGTTGACGCGGCCGTAGGAGGCGAGCGAGCCGATCAGACCGATGTTCGGGCCTTCAGGGGTCTCGATCGGGCACATGCGGCCGTAGTGCGACGGGTGGACGTCTCGGACCTCGAAGCCGGCCCGCTCACGGGACAGACCACCGGGGCCCAGCGCCGACAGGCGGCGCTTGTGGGTCAGGCCCGACAGCGGGTTGTTCTGGTCCATGAACTGCGACAGCTGGCTGGTGCCGAAGAACTCCTTGATGGAGGCGACGACCGGCCGGATGTTGATCAGGGTCTGCGGCGTGATCGCCTCGACGTCCTGGGTGGTCATGCGCTCGCGCACGACGCGCTCCATACGGGCCAGACCCGTACGGACCTGGTTCTGGATGAGCTCGCCGACGTTGCGCAGACGACGGTTGCCGAAGTGGTCGATGTCATCGGTCTCGACCACGATCGAACGGCCGGACTCGCCGGTCGTCTCGGTCTCGCCCGCGTGCAGCTTGACCAGGTACTTGATCGTCGCGATGACGTCGTCGGTGGTGAGCACACCGGCGTCGAGCGGCTCGTCGGCGCCGAGCTTCTTGTTCACCTTGTAGCGGCCGACCTTCGCGAGGTCGTAGCGCTTGGGGTTGAAGTAGAGGTTCTCGAGCAGCGTCTGAGCGGCCTCACGGGTCGGCGGCTCGCCCGGGCGCAGCTTGCGGTAGATGTCGAGCAGCGCGTCGTCCTGGCCCTGGGTGTGGTCCTTCTCCAGGGTGGCGCGCATGGACTCGTACTCGCCGAACTCCTCGAGGATCTGCTCGGTGGTCCAGCCGAGAGCCTTCAGGAGGACGGTGACGGACTGCTTGCGCTTGCGGTCGATGCGGACACCGACCATGTCGCGCTTGTCGATCTCCATCTCCAGCCAGGCACCCCGGGACGGGATGATCTTGGCGGAGAAGATGTCCTTGTCGGACGTCTTGTCGATGGAGGAGTCGAAGTAGACACCGGGGGAACGGACAAGCTGCGACACGACGACACGCTCGGTGCCGTTGATGACGAAGGTGCCCTTGTTGGTCATGAGCGGGAAGTCGCCCATGAAGACCGTCTGAGACTTGATCTCTCCGGTCTCGTTGTTCGTGAACTCGGCAGTGACGAACAGCGGAGCCGCGTACGTGAAGTCGCGCTCCTTGCACTCGTCGACGGAGTTCTTCGCCGGCTCGAAACGGTGGTCGCGGAAGGTCAGCGACATCGACCCGGAGAAGTCCTCGATCGGCGAGATCTCCTCGAAGATCTCTTCCAGACCGGACTTGGTGGGGACGTCCTGTCCACTCTCAAGCGCCGACTCGACGCGAGACTTCCAGGCAGCATTGCCGAGAAGCCAGTCAAAGCTCTCGGTCTGCAGCGCCAGGAGGTTCGGAACCTCGAGGGGCTCCTTGATCTTTGCAAAGGAGATGCGCAGCGGGGCAGTGCTGGCACCGGTGTTCGTATTGGTCGAGGCGTTGCGCGAGGCGGCCAAGAGGGGGTCCTTCCGAGGGCTCGGACTCACTACGCGCGTACCGGTCCCAGCCGACACAGAAGACAGGCCCTCGATCTGGCCAAAAGTCCAGGTCGAGGTGGATCAGTCAGGTGTGCTCAAGCGTGGGCATGTCCCTGGCGACGGGCAGGGGACAGCTAACAGGCAGCGCAAAGGGTCAGTGTAGCCACTTGGCTCACTGATGTCCAGACCAGGTTTCCGGAAACCGGCAACAGGCCTTCCCCATGTTGTTGAAACCAACATCCAACGCTGCGGCCCTCGTACACAGAGCGCGTATCAGTACTGCCCTCTTCGTAGTCGATCCATGCCTCGGATCTCGGATCGAGGCGGTCGAGCTTGCGACGGGACTGAGAATTGCGCGCCACGTCCCGTTCGTCAAGGCCCCCTGCTCCGAGCGGATCATCTGCGGACCCTGCTCCGGGGCAACGAAGATCACCCTACTCCCCAACGAGACCAGGGCAAGTCAGGCGCCGCGGGTACGCCAAAGGGCGACCACCCTTACGGGTGATCGCCCTTGGCCGGGGCCTCGGAGAGGCCCCAGAGGTGTTACTTGACCTCGACGGCCGCACCGGCGCCCTTGAGGGCCTCGGCGGCCTTCTCGGCGGCGTCCTTGGCAACCTTCTCGAGGACCGGCTTCGGGGCGCCGTCCACGAGGTCCTTGGCCTCCTTGAGGCCCAGGGAGGTCAGCTCACGCACGACCTTGATGACCTGGATCTTCTTGTCGCCCGCACCGGTGAGGATGACGTCGAACTCGTCCTTCTCCTCCTCGGCCTCGGGGGCGGCGCCGACACCGGCCGGACCGGCAACGGCGACGGCCGCGGCGGCGGTGACGTCGAACTTCTCCTCGAAGGCCTTCACGAACTCGGAGAGCTCGATGAGGGTCATCTCCTCGAACTGGGCGAGGAGGTCGTCCTGAGAGAGCTTCGCCATGATGGGCGATCCTTCCACTAATTCGGCAGGTGCCGGATGTATATAGAGGCGGGCGTAACGGCCCGCTACGACCCACGCACTAGGCGGCGTGGATCAGTGCGCGAGCCGAATTACTCGGCACCGCCCTGCTCGGCGAGCTTGACGCGAAGCGCTTCCGCGGTGCGGACGAACTTCGACGGCAGCGCCTGGAAGAGCGAGGCAGCCTGAGACTGCTTGCCCTTGAACGCGCCGGCCAGCTTGCTGAGCAGAACCTCGCGGGACTCGAGGTCCGCAAGCTTCTTGATCTCATCGGCGGTGAGCGCCTTACCATCAAGGACACCCGCCTTGATGATGAGGTTGGGGTTCTCCTTGGCGAAGTCACGCAGGCTCTTCGCCGACTCCACCGGGTCACCGGTGATGAAGGCGACCGCGGTCGGACCAGCGAAGTGCTCGTCCAGCGCGGTGATCCCGGCCTGGTTGGCCGCAATCTTGGTCAGCGTGTTCTTCACCACGGCGTACTGGGCGTTCTCACCGAGCGAACGACGCAGCGTCTTGAGCTGCGCGACGGTGAGACCCCGGTACTCGGTCAGCACGGCGGCGTTCGAGCTCTGGAACTGGTCCGTGAGCTCGGCTACCGCGGCAGCCTTGTCGGGCCTTGCCATAGAGCGTCGGCCTCCTTCCGGGTGATGAGGACCGCTCAGAAGGGGCTGAACAAAACGAAACGCCCCGGCGCATGCGCACGGGGCGTAAGCTCGACCGGATCACTCCGGGAGCTTTTCCACGAACACCTGCGCAGGACGTCCGCGCTCAGCGGATCCTTCGGCCGCCACACCCTTGCGGGCACGGCAACGACCAGCGGTCTTTGGCTTCTGGGGAAGCGTACGTGAAGGGGTCCAGTCGAGGCAAATCGCCTCAGGAGCCGCTGCCCTTCAGCACGTCGTCGAAGGAGACGACCTGGTCGGCGGCCGGCGCCGCGACCGGTGCGGCCGCGCCGTAGTCGGAGAACCTCGCCGTGGTCCTGGACGTTCCGTCACCGTCCGTGCTCACCGAGTCGACGCGGACGGGATAGCCGTCCTTGCCGATCCACAGGTCCACCTCGAAGGCCGTGAGGTGCTTCACGGACTCGTGGAGGTACCGGCGGTCCTCCTCCTCCATGACCTTGGTGGACTCGTCCGCCGCGAGGAGGTCGGCGTTGGTGAAGCTGCCCTTGTAGTGCCGGGCGTCGACGCCGTCGGCCTGCTCGGCCCCGACCAGCGTGAGTTTGGTCTGGCCGAGCAGCATCGCGAGGTACTCGGCCGGGTCCTCGTTCAGCCGGACGCCCGGCTTCCCGTCCTTGGACAGCTCCAGCCTCATCCAGGTCTTGCCGTCGAGGGGCTTGTCCATCTTGGTGTAGACGGTGTCGCCGATCATGACCGACCGCGCGCCGGGGTGCTTCTCGTCCTTCAGCGACACGTCGTGGCTGGACGGGTACCAGCCCTTCGTGCCGGACTGGCCGCCGGCCTTGCCGTCCGGCCCGACGCTGGAGATCTCGGCCTTGGCGAACCTGGCCGCCGCCGTCTTCACGTACGAAGCCTTCACGGCGTCCGCCGGGGTCTGAGCCCTGGCCTGCCCGGCCTTGTCCCCGTCCGCCGTGCCGTCGGCCACGGCGGCCTTGCCGTCGCCGCAGGCCGTGAGGCCGCCCACGAGCAGTGCGGTACCCGCCAGCGCGATACCGGCCCGGGTCCGGACAGCCCTGTTCATCTGGTTCTCCCCCGTGAATGGATCTTGGTGCAACTGCGTGCGCGCGGGCTGGTCAGGCGCCGGCGCCCATGTCGCCCAGCTGCTTGAGCATGGCGAAGAGGTCCAGGGTCTCGTTCTCCGGCGGGGCCTGGACGGTGGCCGCGGAGCCGTAGTCCGAGTAGTGGGCGTCCATGTTCATGGTCCCCTGGGGCATGCGGACGCCGACCTTCATGTGGACCGGGTAGCCGTCCTTGTCGACCCAGACGTCCATGTCGTAGTCGACGATGCCGGACTTCTTCATCGCCTCGACGAGCTTCGCCCGGTCGGCCTCGGGGAGCGCCTTGGCGGACTCGTTGGCCGCGAGCATCTCCGCGAGGGTCAGAGTGCCCTTGTAGTGCTCGGTGTCCGTGCCGTCGGCCTTCTCGGCACCGATGTGCTTCACGTTCGGCGAGCTGAGCAGCAGGGCGAGCTGCTTGGCGGGGTCCTGGCTCTGGTCCATGCCGCCGACGCCGCCGAGCTTCTTCAGCGCCTCCGCGTCCCCCGAAGCCTCCGCGGCCGCCTTGATGTCCAGCTTCATCCAGCGCTTGCCGTCGAGCCCCGCGGACATCGGGGAGTCGGCCGGCATCTCCATGAACATGACGTCGTTCGACATGATCATGCGCATGGACTCGGCGCCGGAACCGGGCGTGAGCGCCCCCTTCACGGTGATGTCCATGACCTGCGGGTCCCAGCCCTGCACGCCCGTCATCTCCACGGTGCTGCCGCTGCCACCGAGCGACTCGGGCATCGACATCGTCATGCGGACCTTGGCCGACTTGGCGGCCGAGGTCTTCTTGTAGGCGGCGGTGAGCGCCTCGGTGGCGGACCCGCCCGCCACCGGCGTGCTCGGCTTCGCAGGCGCGCCGGGGGCGGCCTTGCCCGAGTCGTCCTTCTTGCCGTTCTCGCACGCCGTGGCGCCGCCCACGAGCAGTACGGCGGCCAGCGCGGCGCCGACGGTCTTCTTCCGGTAAACAGACACGGAGGTCCCCACCCCTAGATTGATCGTTTCTTCGGGTCGACATTACGTTCCCCCGCCGACAGATCGCGCGGCAATTGGCCCCGGATGCCGGAATATGTGGCGCTCAACACGAAAACGGGCCCCCCGCCACCCCGTGAAGGGGAGCGGGAGGCCCGTCCGGACGATCAGAGCCGGGAGGCTCAGACAGCAGCCGGGTCTTCCTCGACGAGGAGGTTCCGGGTGCGGTTGGAGTCCAGCTGGATGCCGGGGCCCATCGTGGTGCTCAGGGCGGCCTTCTTGATGTAGCGGCCCTTCGCGGCGGACGGCTTCAGACGGAGGATCTCGTCCAGGGCCGCGCCGTAGTTCTCGACCAGCTGCTCATCGGAGAAGGAGACCTTGCCGATGATGAAGTGCAGGTTCGAGTGCTTGTCGACGCGGAACTCGATCTTGCCACCCTTGATCTCGGTGACAGCCTTCGCGACGTCCATCGTGACGGTGCCGGTCTTCGGGTTCGGCATGAGGCCACGGGGACCGAGCACGCGGCCGAGGCGGCCGACCTTGCCCATGAGGTCCGGGGTGGCGACAACGGCGTCGAACTCGTTGAGGCGGTTGCCCTTGGCGATCTCGTTGATCAGCTCGTCGTCGCCGACAATGTCGGCGCCGGCGGCTTCCGCGGCCGCAGCACGGTCACCGGTCGCGAAGACCAGGACCCGGGCGGTCTTGCCGGTGCCGTGCGGGAGGTTCACGGTGCCGCGGACCATCTGGTCGGCCTTGCGCGGGTCGACACCCAGGCGGAAGGCGACCTCGACGGTGCTGTCGAACTTGGTCGTGGAGGTCTCCTTGGCGAGACGGACGGCCTCGAGCGGGGCGTACAGCTTCTCCCGGTCGACCTTGGCGTCCGCAGCGCGGAGAGTCTTGCTGCGCTTCACTTCTGCTCCTGTGTTTTGACTTCAGGTGTGGAGTCGTGGTGCGGACCAGCGCTTGGCCCTACCACTGGTGGTGCTGGGGGGTGGCTGGATCAGCCTTCGACCGTGACGCCCATCGAACGCGCGGTGCCAGCGATGATCTTCATCGCGGCGTCGACGTCGTTGGCGTTCAGGTCGGGCATCTTCAGCTCGGCGATCTCGCGGACCTGGGCGCCGGTGAGCTTGGCGACCTTGGTCTTGTGCGGCTCGCCGGAGCCCTTCTCGATGCCCGCGGCCTTCAGGATGAGGCGCGCGGCCGGCGGAGTCTTGGTGATGAAGGTGAAGGAACGGTCCTCGTAGACCGTGATCTCCACCGGCACGACCATGCCACGCTGCGACTCGGTCGCGGCGTTGTAGGCCTTGCAGAACTCCATGATGTTGACGCCGTGCTGACCGAGCGCGGGGCCGACCGGCGGAGCCGGGTTGGCCGCACCGGCCTTGATCTGGAGCTTGATAAGCCCCGTGACCTTCTTCTTCTTGGGAGGCATTGCTCTCTCCGGGTCCTAGTGAGAGTTTTCGCCGCCAATCCGGTCGTCCGGATGGAGGCATACCGCACCACGATAACGGGTATCGCTGCGGGGCTAAAAACCGAGCAGGTCAGACCGCCCTTCAGGGGCGGTCTGACCTGTCCGGAAGCTGTGGCTCAGAAGAGGTGGATCAGTTCTTCTGGATCTGGTCGAAGCTGAGCTCGACCGGGGTCTCGCGGCCGAAGATCTCGACGAGACCCTTGACCTTCTTCGAGTCCGGGTTGATCTCGTTGATGGTCGCCTGGAGCGTCGCGAACGGGCCGTCGGTGACGGTGACCGAGTCGCCGACCTCGAAGTCGAGCACCTCGATCGTGCGCTTGATGGCGGGCGCCGGCAGGCCGGCCTCTTCCGCGGCGGCCTTGGCGGCCTTCTCCTGCGCCTCCGGGGCGAGCATCTTGACGATCTCGTCCAGGGTCAGCGGGTACGGGTCGTACGCGTTGCCGACGAAGCCGGTGACGCCAGGCGTGTTGCGGACGACGCCCCAGGACTCGTTCGTCAGATCCATGCGGACGAGAACGTAACCGGGCAGCTTGTTCTGCCGGACGTTCTTGCGCTCGCCGTTCTTGATCTGGACGATCTCTTCCTCGGGCACCTCGGCCTGGTAGATGAACTCCTCGACGTTCAGCGAGACGGCGCGCTGCTCCAGGTTGGCCTTCACGCGCTTCTCGTAGCCCGCGTAGGTGTGGATCACGTACCACTCGCCGGGCAGGAGGCGCAGCTCGTCGCGCAGGGCCTGGATGGGGTCGACGGGCTCGGCGGGCTCGGCCTCGGCGGCCTCCTCGTCGGCTGCGGCCTCGACCTCGGCCTCGGCGTCGCCCTCTTCCTCGGCGTCGTCGGCAACCGGCTCGACCTCGGCGTCGTCCTCGATCTCGGCCTCAGCCTCGACCTCGTCCTCGACGTGCAGCGCGGCCTCCTCGGCGGCGACACCCGCCTTGGCGTCGGCGTGCTCGGCCTCGTCGGGGTCCACAGCGTCTGCCGCCTCGACGATGTCGAGCTCGTCCTCGACGGACTCGACGGAGTCGCGGCTCGCGTTCAGGTTCGGGTCAGACACGGTGGCTGCTTCTTCCTGGATACAAAAGGTGGTGGAACATGCGAAAACGGGCGGCAGCCATCAAGGCGCCGCCCTCCGCGGGGATCAGCCGAAGACGAACTTGATGGCTTCCTGGAACCCATAGTCAATCACGGTCACCAGACCGATCATGATGACCACGAAGACAATCACCACGGTGGTGTACGTCGTGAGCTGGTTGCGAGTGGGCCATACAACCTTGCGGAGTTCCGCGACGATCTGGCGGTAGAACAGCGCGAGACGACCCAGAGGGCCCTTCTTGCCGCGCTTGCCGCCCTTGCGGGCCTTCTTCTCGCGGGTCTCGTCCTCGGCGTCAGGCATGTCGATGGAGCCCAGGGCGTCCGTCACGTCTCTCACCTGAATCCGGGTCGTGGCCGTACCGCGCCCGGTTGCGCCGCACGGCGTTACATCGAAGTACGTACCTGCGCACACACATCCGAGAAGGAGTGTGGAGCAGGGCCGGAGGGACTCGAACCCCCAACCGCTGGTTTTGGAGACCAGTGCTCTACCAATTGAGCTACGACCCTTTGCGTCCCCCAACCTACCGCATCCGGGCGAGTGCACGGAGTGCTCACGCTCTGGGGCGGCTGGCGAGGTCCAACGACAGGTGAGTGTACGTGAACCGGGCCCTGACGTCGAACAGAACCCGACGGGGCATCAATCGGTCCGCTCTCTGAAACGGTGTGCGGCGGCTCTTTGCCGTCTGGGACGATTGCCGGCATGACCTCTGCAACGCCTTCCTCCGAGCGCCGGGTGTCCGCCCGTATCGGCGCCATCTCCGAGTCCGCCACCCTCGCCGTGGACGCCAAGGCCAAGGCCCTCAAGGCCGCCGGGCGCCCGGTGATCGGCTTCGGCGCGGGCGAGCCCGACTTCCCGACCCCGGACTACATCGTCGAGGCCGCGGTCGAGGCCTGCCGCAACCCCAAGTACCACCGCTACACGCCGGCCGGCGGCCTGCCCGAGCTCAAGGCCGCGATCGCCGCGAAGACCCTGCGCGACTCCGGCTACGAGGTCGACCCGGCGCAGGTCCTGGTGACCAACGGCGGCAAGCAGGCGATCTACAACGCCTTCGCCGCGATCCTGGACCCGGGTGACGAGGTCATCGTCCCGGCTCCGTACTGGACCACCTACCCGGAGTCCATCCGTCTCGCCGGGGGTGTCCCGGTCGACGTCGTCGCCGACGAGACCACTGGTTACCGGGTCTCCGTCGAGCAGTTGGAGGCCGCGCGCACCGAGCGCACCAAGGTCGTCCTCTTCGTCTCCCCCTCGAACCCGACCGGCGCGGTCTACAGCGAGGACGACGCGAAGGCCATCGGCCAGTGGGCGGCGGAGCACGGCCTGTGGGTCCTCACGGACGAGATCTACGAGCACCTGGTCTACGGCGAGGCGAAGTTCACCTCGCTGCCGGTCCTGGTGCCCGAGCTGGCCGACAAGTGCATCATCGTCAACGGTGTCGCCAAGACATACGCGATGACCGGCTGGCGCGTGGGCTGGGTCATCGCCCCGCTGGACGTCATCAAGGCCGCGACGAACCTGCAGTCGCACGCCACCTCCAACGTCTCCAACGTGGCGCAGATCGCCGCCCTGGCCGCCGTCTCGGGCAACCTGGACGCCGTCGCGGAGATGCGCAAGGCCTTCGACCGCCGCCGCCAGACGATGGTCAGGATGCTGAACGAGATCGAGGGCGTGCTCTGCCCGGTCCCCGAGGGCGCTTTCTACGCGTACCCCTCGGTCAAGGCGCTCCTCGGCAAGGAGATCCGCGGCAAGCGCCCGCAGACCTCGGTCGAGCTCGCCGCCCTGATCCTGGACGAGGTCGAGGTCGCGGTCGTCCCCGGCGAGGCCTTCGGCACGCCGGGCTACCTGCGCCTGTCCTACGCCCTGGGCGACGAGGACCTGGTGGAGGGCGTCTCCCGCATCCAGAAGCTCCTCGCGGAGGCCAAGGCCTAGGCCTGACGCGGCCCGCAGCACGGACCTGAGCGGCGGCTCCCTGAAAAGGGGGGCCCCCCGCCGGCGGTTGCACGGGCGCCCCCCCCCCCCCCGCCGGGGCGCATACACCCGGGGTCGTATAAAAAAAAACGAACCCCCCCGAAA
>NZ_JBHJTK010000022.1:0-116439 GCF_042267665.1 Streptomyces sp. NPDC056224 | reverse complement strand
GGCCCGCAGGGGCCGGTCCCGGGGCGCCGTGTCGGGCACCTGCCGCCGGGTCAGTTCTTGGCGTAGAAGCCGAAGGTGTCGACGATCAGGTCGGTGGACTGGTAGCCCATGTTCCAGAAGTCGATGATGTTGTTGTCTCCGGAGCTCCCCTGGACCAGGTTGGGGACGGTCTTGCCCGGGGTCCAGTTGAGGTTGGAGGAGTTCGGCGGGGTCGGCCAGCGCTCCCAGCCGCCCTCGTAGGCGCTCCAGGAGTTCGGGTCCGGGGAGACGGTGAGGAAGCCGGTGCCCGCGGTGTTGGTGACGGTGGCGTTGAGGACGAGAGCGGTGACGTTCGGGTCGCCGCCGCCGACGCGCCCGTAGATGTAGCCGCGGCCCTCCAGCGGACCGTCCCACTCGCGGGTGTCGAACCAGCGGTCGGGGAAGGAGCGGATGAGCGCGCTCGGGCTCTCGGGGCTGTAGTAGCCGACGACATCGACCACCACATGGGTGCCGGCCCAGGCACCGTTGCGGATGCTGATCTTGCCGTCCGGACCGATCGGGACGATCACCGAGTTGGCGATGGTCTGGCCCGCCGTGAAGTTCAGGTTCGACGCGTTCGGCGCCTGGCTGCCGGAGGGGTAGACGATCAGGTGCCCGTCCGAGTTCGGCTCGGTGACGGTCACGTTGAGCGCGACGGCCTTCGCGGTCGACGGGACGCCCGCGCGCCCGGTGATCTGGGTGCTGAAGGTGCCGGAGCCCGAGACCTTGCCCTGGCTCGTGCCGAGGCCCTCACGGGTGTCGACGACGCGGCTCGGGGCGACCGAGGTGTAGCCGCTGGCCGCGCTCTTGGAGAAGTAGCCCGTGACGTCGGCGATGACGTCGATGGCCCCGTCGCCGTGGTTGTAGATGTCCACGTAGCCGTTGTCGCCGACCGACGCGAGCACCAGGTTCGGGACGGTCTGCCCCGGGGCGTAGTTGACGTTCGAGGTGGTGGGCAGGTCGCCGCCCTCCGCGTACACCCGGACGTGTCCGGCCTTGGTGGGGTTGGTGACGGTGACGTTGAGGGCCACCGCGGTCACCCCGGCCGGGATCTGCGCGGCGCCGGCGACCTTGACGCGGGCGGTGCCGTAGGCGGGCACCTTGGTCGCGGCCCCGCCGGTGCGGGTGTCGAGCAGACGGGTGGGGGCGTGCGGGGTGAACTCGTTGCCCGCGGTGCGGACGGCGATCTCGTTCGTGCCCCGGAGGGTGGTGCCCTCGAAGAGGCTGACCTTGACGGTGTAGACACCGGCATGGGCGTAGCTGTGGTCCAGCGTCTGCGCGGTCGGGTAGGCCGGCGTCGACGACGTCTGGTCGTCGCCCCACTCGATGACCGCACTGATCGAGGCGTTCGGGTCGGTGGTGAACGTCATGTCCAGCTTGATCGCGTGGGCGCTGGTGGCCCCGGCCTTGAGGGCGACCGTCGGCTCGACGGCGGCCGTGCCCTCGCTCTGCGGAGCGGCCTGCTTGCTGCCCTTGGCGGCCGGGTGGACCGTCTTGGACGCCGGGCTGGAGAAGGTCTCGGCGCCGTACGCCTTGGCCTTGGCCTCGGTCAGGTCGAGGTCGGGAACGGAGACCCCCTGGCTGCCCGCCCCCTTGGCCCCGTCCGGGCCCGTCGCGTTGGCGACACCCGGGACGAGACCGACGCCGGCCGCGACGATGGCGGCGGCGGAAAGTATGAGTCGGCGATTGCGCACCGGCCCCCCCATTTTCTGTTGACACTTGAACAGGTTCGAAAGCTTGCTCAGAGTACACAGACAACCGGGCGGATGATCAGAGATTTCCATGGCTGGAAACTGCGCTTCGCCGGCGCGTGCGGCGCCCCGCCCGCCTGGTGTGGTCATGCCCCGAATGTCCCGCCGGGCTCCGCTAGCGTGTGGAGACGACCGACTGGAGGCGCTGATGGAGTCCGCAGTGCGCACGTGGGAGGCGGTGCGGGAGTTCGCCCTCGGGCTTCCGGAGGCCGTGGAGGACCATCCGTGGGGTCCGGAGGACTGCGTGATGAAGGTCAACAAGAAGATCTTCGTCTTTCTGGGGAACGCCGACGGACCGCAGCCGCCCGGCCTGTCCGTCAAGCTCAAGGACGAGGCGCTGCACGGGCACGCGATGGCCGCGCCCGGCGCGCAGCCCACCGGATACGGCCTCGGCCGGTCCGGGTGGGTCTCCGTTCCGCTGGGCGGGAAGGGGGCGCCCTCCGCGCAGGTGCTGTGCGAGTGGGTGGAGGAGAGCTACCGCACCGTCGCCCTCAAGCGGCACGTCAGGGAGCTGGACGCCCGGATCCAGGCAAATGGCTAAGCGCTTGCTCTTGTGCTGAGTGGAACGCGTTCCTAGCATCGCTGGTGTTACATCAGTTGTGTCACACCGTGCGGCTAGGGAGCTGGGGGCTCGATGGCAGTGACAGGTAACGGCCCGCTCGCGGGAGTGCGCGTCGTCGAGCTGGCGGGCATCGGCCCCGGCCCGTTCGCCGCCATGCTCCTGGCCGACCTGGGAGCGGACGTCGTACGGGTGGACCGGCCCGGCGGTGGCGGGCTCGCGGTCGACCCCGCCTACGACGTCACCAACCGGGGCAAGCGCTCCGTCCTGGTCGACCTCAAGTCTGCCGACGGCCCGGCCCGCGTCCTCGACCTGGCCGAGCGGGCCGACGTCCTCATCGAGGGCTTCCGCCCCGGCGTCGCCGAGCGTCTCGGCGTCGGCCCGGCCGAATGCCACGCCCGCAACCCCAAGCTGGTCTACGGCCGGATGACCGGCTGGGGCCAGGAAGGCCCGCTCGCCCACACCGCCGGGCACGACATCGCGTACATCGCCGTCACCGGGGCCCTGGGCATGATCGGCAACCCGGGCGAGCCCCCGGCCGTGCCCGCCAACCTGGTCGGCGACTACGCCGGCGGCTCGCTGTACCTCGTGATCGGTGTCCTCGCCGCGCTCCAGCACGCCCGTACGCCCGATGGCGCGGGCCAGGTCGTGGACGCGGCCATCGTCGACGGGACCGCCCACCTCACCGCCATGATCCACGGGATGATGGCGGCCGGCGGCTGGCAGGACCGGCGCGGGGCCAACCTCCTCGACGGCGGCTGCCCCTTCTACGGCACCTACGAGACCTCCGACGGCCAGTACATGGCGGTCGGCGCACTGGAGCAGCAGTTCTACGACACCTTCACCGGGCTCCTCGGCATCGGCGAGCAGGCTCAGGCCCGTAAGGACCCCGCCCGCTGGAGCGAACTGCGCGAGACCGTCGCCGCACGCTTCAAGTCCCGTACGCGCGAGGAGTGGACGGAGGTCTTCGCGGGCAGCGACGCCTGCGTGGCGCCCGTGCTCTCGCTGCGCGAGGCCCCGCACCACCCGCACCTCGCGGCCCGATCCACCTTCACCGACTTCGGCGGGATCGTGCAGCCCGCCCCCGCGCCGCGCTTCTCGGCGACCCCGGCCGCCGTCACCGGCGGCCCCGCCCTGCCCGGGGCGGACACCGAAACCGTGGCCCGCGACTGGGACGTACCGGGCCTGACCGGGAAGGGTGCCTGATGGAACTGTCGATGATGCTCGACTACGCGGGCGATCCGCGCCGGGCCGCCGACGAGGCGGCGGCGCTGGAGTCGGCCGGGCTCGACGCCGTGTGGGTCGCCGAGGCGTGGGGGTTCGACTCCCCGACGATCATGGGCTACCTCGCCGCCCGCACCGAGCGGATGAAGATCGGCTCGGCGATCCTCAACGTCTACTCGCGCACCCCCGGCCTCATCGCCCAGACGGCCGCGGGCCTCGACGCGGTCTCCGGAGGCCGGGCGCTGCTCGGCCTCGGGGCCTCCGGCCCGCAGGTCGTGGAGGGCTGGCACGGCAAGCCGTACGACAAGCCGCTCGGCCGGACCCGGGAGACGGTCGAGCTGTGCCGCCGCATCTGGCGCCGCGAGACGATCGACCACCACGGCATCACCGACATGCCGCTGCCGCCCGAGAAGGGCGGCCGGCACGGCAAGCCGCTGAAGATCCTCACCCGGCCGGTGCGTGACGCCGTCCCCGTCTACATCGCCTCGCTCGGCCCGGCCAACGTCCGCCTGACCGCCGAGATCGCCGACGGCTGGCTGCCCACGCTCTTCATCCCGGAGAAGGCCCGGGCGGTCTGGGGCGCGCCCCTCGCGGAGGGTGCGGCCAAGAGGGCGCCGGAGCTCGGCCCGCTGCGGACCGTGGCGGGCGGCCTGCTCGCGATCGGCGAGGACGCGGCCGCCGTACGGGACCTGGCGCGCCCGCAGATCGCCCTGTACGTCGGCGGCATGGGCGCGGTCGGCAAGAACTTCTACAACGACCTCGCCGTGGCCTACGGCTACGAGCGGGAAGCCAGGAAGATCCAGGAGCTGTACCTCTCCGGGCGCAAGCGCGACGCCGCGGCCGCCGTCCCGGACGAGTTCTGCGAGCTGATGACGCTGTGCGGGCCCGAGGGCTACGTGCGCGAGCGTGTCGAGGCCTTCCGCGAGGCGGGCGTCACCATGCTCAACATCACGCCCGTCGGTCCCGAGCCGGCCCGGCTGGTCGAAACCGTCAAGAACTGGCTTTAAGGAGCCCTGATGCAACGCCGGATCTTCGACGCCGACCACGAGGCGTTCCGCGAGACCGTCCGCACCTTCCTCACCAAGGAGGTGCTGCCGTACTACGAACAGTGGGAGAAGGACGGCATCGTCAGCCGCGAGGCCTGGCGTGCCGCCGGCCGGCAGGGGCTGCTGGGCATGGCCGTCCCGGAGGAGTACGGGGGCGGCGGGAACACCGACTTCCGCTACGCGGCCGTGATCGCCGAGGAGTTCACCAGGGCCGGCGCCCCCGGGCTCGCGATCGGCCTGCACAACGACATCATCGGGCCGTACCTGACCTCGCTGGCCACCGAGGAGCAGAAGCGCCGCTGGCTGCCGGGATTCTGTTCCGGGGAGACCATCACCGCCATCGCGATGACCGAGCCGGGCGCGGGCTCCGACCTCCAGGGGATCCGCACCACCGCGGAGGACCGCGGCGACCACTGGGTGCTCAACGGGTCCAAGACCTTCATCTCCAACGGCATCCTCGCCGACCTGGTCATCGTGGTCGCCAAGACCACCCCGGAGGGCGGCGCGCACGGCCTGTCGCTGCTGGTCGTCGAGCGCGGTGCGGAGGGCTTCGAGCGCGGCCGCAACCTCGACAAGATCGGCCAGAAGGCGCAGGACACCGCCGAGCTGTTCTTCCACGACGTCCGCGTCCCCAAGGAGAACCTGCTCGGCGAGCTGAACGGCGCCTTCGTCCATCTGATGACCAACCTCGCGCAGGAGCGGATGGGCATCGCGATGGCCGGCATCGCGGCCGCCGAGTACCTGCTGGAGATCACCACCCAGTACGTCAAGGAGCGCGAGGCCTTCGGCCGGCCGCTGTCCAAGCTCCAGCACATCCGGTTCGAGATAGCGGAGATGGCCACCGAGTGCGCCGTCACCCGCACGTTCCTCGACCGCTGCATCACCGACCACGCGAACGGCGAGCTGGACCACGTACACGCCTCGATGGCCAAGTGGTGGGCGACCGAGCTGCAGAAGCGCGTCGCCGACCGCTGCCTGCAACTCCACGGCGGATACGGATACATGACCGAATACCGGGTCGCGCGGGCCTTCACCGACGGCCGCATCCAGACCATCTACGGCGGTACGACCGAGATCATGAAAGAGATCATCGGCCGCTCCCTCCTCGGCTAACGCCCAGACCTCCCCGAAAGGCTTGACCAGTGAGCACCGAAGCTTACGTATACGACGCGATCCGCACCCCGCGCGGCCGCGGCAAGGCCAACGGCGCCCTGCACGGCACCAAGCCGATCGACCTGGTGGTCGGCCTCATCCACGCGCTGCGTGAGCGCAACCCGGGGCTGGACCCCGCCACCATCGACGACATCGTGCTCGGCGTCGTCGGCCCGGTCGGCGACCAGGGCTCCGACATCGCCCGGATCGCGGCCATCGCGGCCGGCCTTCCGGACACCGTCGCCGGTGTGCAGGAGAACCGCTTCTGTGCCTCCGGCCTGGAAGCCGTCAACCTGGCCGCCGCCAAGGTCCGCTCCGGCTGGGAGGACCTGGTCCTCGCGGGCGGCGTGGAGTCCATGTCCCGCGTCCCGATGGCCTCCGACGGCGGCGCCTGGTTCAACGACCCGATGACCAACTGGGACGTCAACTTCGTCCCCCAGGGCATCGGCGCCGACCTGATCGCCACCATCGAGGGGTTCTCGCGGCGCGACGTCGACGAGTACGCCGCCCTCTCCCAGGAGCGCGCCGCCGCCGCCATCAAGGACGGCCGCTTCGCCAAGTCCGTCGTCCCGGTCACCGACCGCAACGGCCTGCTCGTCCTGGACCACGACGAGTTCGTCCGTCCGGGCACCACCGCCGACACCCTGGCCAAGCTGAAGCCGTCCTTCGCGGACATCGGCGAGCTCGGCGGCTTCGACGCGGTGGCGCTCCAGAAGTACCACTGGATCGAGAAGATCGACCACGTCCACCACGCGGGCAACTCCTCCGGCATCGTCGACGGCGCCTCCCTCGTCGCGATCGGCTCCCGCGAGGCGGGCGAGCGGAACGGCCTCACCCCGCGCGCCCGGATCGTCTCGGCGGCCGTCTCCGGCTCCGAGCCCACCATCATGCTCACCGGCCCCGCCCCCGCCACCCGCAAGGCGCTGGCCAAGGCCGGCCTGACCATCGACGACATCGACCTGATCGAGATCAACGAGGCCTTCGCGGGCGTCGTCCTGCGCTTCGTCAAGGACATGGGCGTCTCCCTCGACAAGGTCAACGTCAACGGCGGCGCCATCGCGCTCGGCCACCCGCTCGGCGCCACCGGCGCGATGATCCTCGGCACGATCGTCGACGAGCTGGAGCGCCAGGACAAGCGCTACGGGCTCGTCACCCTCTGCGTCGGCGGCGGCATGGGCGTCGCCACCGTCGTCGAGCGGCTCTGAACCGTCCTGCATCCCCGCCCCCCGGACCTTCCGACACGAAAGCAGTGACCATGAGCGAGTCCACCACGATCCGCTGGGAACAGGACGAGACCGGCGTCGTCACCCTGATCCTCGACGACCCCGACCAGTCCGCGAACACCATGAACCAGGCCTTCAAGGACTCCATCGCAGGCGTAGCCGACCGCGCCGAGGCCGAGAAGGACTCCATCCGCGGCATCATCTACACCTCCGCCAAGAAGACCTTCTTCGCGGGCGGCGACCTCAAGGACATGATCCGGCTGCGCCCCGAACACGCGCAGCTGGCCTTCGACACCGGCACCGCCATCAAGCACTCGCTGCGCCGCATCGAGACCCTCGGCAAGCCCGTCGTCGCCGCCATCAACGGCGCGGCCCTGGGCGGCGGTTACGAGATCTGCCTGGCCTCCCACCACCGCGTCGCACTCGACGCCCCCGGCTCCAAGATCGGCCTGCCCGAGGTCACCCTCGGCCTGCTCCCGGCCGGCGGCGGTGTCACCCGTACCGTGCGCCTCATGGGCATCGCCGACGCGCTGCTCAAGGTCCTGCTGCAGGGCACCCAGTACAGCCCCCAGCGCGCCCTGGACAACGGCCTGGTGCACGAACTGGCCGCCACCCCCGAGGAGATGCTCGCCAAGGCCCGCGCCTTCATCGACGCGAACCCCGAGTCGAAGCAGCCCTGGGACGTACCCGGCTACCGGATCCCCGGCGGCACGCCGTCGAACCCGAAGTTCGCCGCCAACCTCCCCGCGTTCCCGGCCAGCTTGAAGAAGCAGCTGAACGGGGCCCCGTACCCGGCGCCGCGCAACATCCTGGCCTGCGCCGTCGAGGGCTCCCAGGTGGACTTCGAGACCGCTCTGACCATCGAGGCCCGCTACTTCACCGAGCTGGTCACCGGGCAGACCGCCAAGAACATGATCCAGGCGTTCTTCTTCGACCTCCAGGCCGTCAACGCCGGCCGCAGCCGTCCGCAGGGCGTCGAACCCCGCAAGGTCCGCAAGGTCGCCGTCCTCGGCGCGGGCATGATGGGCGCGGGCATCGCCTACTCCTGCGCCCGCGCGGGCATCGAGGTGGTGCTCAAGGACGTCAGCGCCGAGGCCGCGGCCAAGGGCAAGGCGTACTCCGAGAAGCTGCTCGACAAGGCGCTCTCGCGCGGCCGTACCACCGAGGCCCAGCGCGCCGAGCTGCTCGCCCGGATCACCCCGACCGCTTCGGTCACCGACCTGGCTGGCTGCGACGCCGTCATCGAGGCCGTCTTCGAGGACACCGCCCTCAAGCACAAGGTGTTCCAGGAGATCCAGGACGTCATCGCCCCCGACGCCCTGCTCTGCTCCAACACCTCCACGCTGCCGATCTCCGGACTCGCCGAGGGCGTGAAGCGGCCCGCCGACTTCATCGGACTCCACTTCTTCTCGCCCGTCGACAAGATGCCGCTGGTCGAGATCATCAAGGGCGCGCGGACCGGCGACGAGGCCATCGCCCGGGCCTTCGACCTGGTCCGCCAGATCAACAAGACCCCGATCGTGGTCAACGACTCGCGCGGCTTCTTCACCTCGCGCGTCATCGGCCAGTTCATCAACGAGGGCGTGGCCATGGTCGGCGAGGGCATCGAGCCCGCCTCCATCGAGCAGGCCGCGGCCCAGGCCGGGTACCCGGCCAAGGTGCTCTCGCTGATGGACGAGCTCACCCTCACCCTGCCGCGCAAGATCCGCAACGAGACCCGCAAGGCCTTCGAGGCCGAGGGCCGGGCGTGGGCCGAGCACCCCGCCGACACCGTCATCGACCGGATGGTCGACGACTTCGGCCGCCCTGGCCGCAGCGGCGGGGCCGGCTTCTACGAGTACGACGAGGCGGGCAAGCGCACCCGCATCTGGCCGGGCCTGCGCGAGCACTTCGCCAAGCCGGACGCCGACATCCCCTTCGAGGACATGAAGGAGCGGATGCTCTTCTCCGAGGCCCTGGACACCGTCCGCTGCCTCGACGAGGGCGTCCTCACCTCCATCGCCGACGCCAACATCGGCTCCATCATGGGCATCGGCTTCCCGGCCTGGACCGGCGGCGTGATCCAGTACATCAACGGCTACGAGGGCGGCCTGCCCGGCTTCGTCGCCCGGGCCCGCGAACTCGCCACTGCGTACGGCGAGCGCTTCACCCCGCCGGCCTCCCTCATCGCGAAGGCCGAGCGCGGCGAGACCTACACCGACTAGCGCGGCCACCGGGAAGGCCGGCCGGGTCACCCGCGGCCGGCCTTCCCCCGCGTCGCACGAGCCCACCGGGAGCAGGCCGGTGCGGGGCGCGCCGGCGTAGACCGAACGAGGCAGGACCGGCCCGCCCGGCGCGGAGATTCCCCTCCGGCGCACTCAGGACGGGCCGTTTCGCTTCCCCTCGGCCGCAGCCGGCCCCCGCGTCATCCGGGCCGGGCCGGCGTCCTCACTCCTCGCCCGAGACGAAGGCCGCCCGCAGTTCCTCCTTCAGCGACCGCTGAAAGGCCGTCACCAGCGCCTGCACCACCATCGGCTGCATGTGCGCGGACAGCGCCTTCATCGACTCCACCCGCTCCGGATCGCTCTCGCCCTGCGTGAACGGCCCCCACACCTCGTCCCGGAACAGCGCCGTCAGCTCGTGCGCCGCCGACCTGGTGTGCTCCACCAGCACCTTGCGCGCAGCCAGGATCGTCTCGTGCGCGATCGGCACGTCCAGCAGCGCGACCCCCAGCCGCAACAGCCCCACGTCCACGCGGAATCCGTCCCCCGACACGGCGAGCACGTTCATCGCCGTCAGGCGCCGCACGTCCGCGTCCGACAGGGTCCGCCCCGCCCGCTTCTCCAGCTCGTCCCGCGAGACGTCCTGCGCCGAATCCGGGGCCCAACTGGCCACCAGCGCACGGTGGATCGCCAGATCGTGCGCGTTCAGATCGTCCGGCAGCGCGTCCAGGTAGCGCTGGCAGGCCGACAGCGTCATGCCCTGGTGCTGCAACTCCTCGATGAGCGCCAGCCGGGAGAGGTGCTCCGGGCCGTAGTGGCCCACGCGGCGGGGGCCGATCGAGGGAGGGGGCAAAAGCCCGCGCGTGCTGTAGAACCGTACGGTACGGACGGTGACGCCTGCCCTGGCCGCCAGCTCGTCGACGGTGAGCATCGGCCCGGGTGCCTGGTCGGCCATCGTCTGCGCCTCGCTCTCTGCTCCACATGCTCCACAGCTTGGGTTCAACAGTATTGCTGTCGCACCAACGATGTGAAACGGCCAGGAGCTGCCCATGACCACGAACCTGCGACTGCCCGGACGACCCGAGGAGCTCACCCTCCCCTCCCTGCTGGCCCGCAACGCCGCCGAGTACGGGGACCTGCCCGCCCTCTCCTGGCGGGCCGGCCCCGAAGCCGCCCAGTGGACCACCCTCACCTGGCGCGAGGTACGCCGCCAGACCGCCGTCCTCGCCTCCGGCTACGCCGCCCTCGGCGTCGAGCGCGGGGACCACGTCCTGCTGATGATGGGCAACCGCCCCGAGCACTGGCTCAGCGATCTCGCCCTCGTCCACCTCGGCGCCGTCCCCGTCACCGTGTACGGGACCTCCGCACCCGAGCAGATCGCCCACATCGCCCGCCACAGCCGGGCCAGGGTCGCCGTCGTCGAGGGGGCCCGGGAGCTCGCCCGGTGGGAGCCGCTGCTGACCGACGCCGGCGTGCCCCTGGAGCGGCTGGTCGTGGCGAACGCCGCCGAGGCGGGCCCGCACCGCACCTACGGATCCCTGTACGCGAGCGGGGCCCGGCTGCACCGCGCCGACGCCTTCGAGAAGGCCTGGCAGGACACCCGCCCCGAGGACCCGCTCACCGTCGTCTACACCTCCGGCACCACCGGCGACCCCAAGGGCGTCCGGCTCAGCCACCGCAACCTCATGCTCCAGGCGGTCCGCCTCGACCGGCACGTGGAACTGCCCGAGCACGCCGAGCACATCTGCTACCTGCCCTTCGCGCACATCGCCGAGCGGGTCCTCGGCATCTACCTGCCGCTGCTGCGGGCCGCCCACGTCCGGCTGTGCGCGGATCCCTCCGCCGTGTCCGGGGCGGTCCGGGAGCTGCGCCCGGTGCAGTTCTTCGGCGTGCCCCGCGTATGGGAGAAGCTCGCCGCCTCCGTCCGGGCCGTCCTCGCCCGGCTGCCGGAGGAGCAGCGCGCCGCCATCGAGGCGGCCAACGACCTCGCCCGCGCCCGGGCCGGGCACCGCGAGCGCGGGGAGGCGATACCGGCCGCGCTCGAAGCCTCGTACGCCACGGCGAAGGAGCGGGTACTGGACCCGCTGCTGGGCCTGGCGGGCCTGGACCGCCTCGTCTGGACGGCGAGTGCCACCGCGCCGATGCCGATCGACGTGGTCCGCTTCTGGGCGGGCTGGGGGATCACCATCATGGACGCCTGGGGGCTCACCGAGACCTCCGGCGTCTGCACGGTCAACAGCCCGCACGCCTTCCGGCTCGGCTCGGTGGGCCGGCCGATCGAGGGACTGGAGCTGAGGCTCGCCCACGACGGGGAGATCCTCACCCGCGGCGAGACCGTCTTCGGCGGCTATCTGCGGCCCGACGGCTCGGTGGAGAGCGCGGCCGACGCCGAGGGCTGGTTCCCGACCGGGGACATCGGCCGGCTCGACGAGGACGGGTTCCTCTGGCTGACCGACCGCAAGAAGGAACTGATCATCACGTCCACGGGCAAGAACGTCTCCCCGGCGCTGGTGGAGAACACCGTCAAGGAGCACCCGCTCATCGGGCAGGCCCTGGTCCACGGCGACGCCCGGTCCTACCTCGTCGCCCTGCTCGTCCTGGACCCGGAGCTGGCCCCGGCCTGGGCGGCCGCCCGGGGCATCGAGGCCGCTTCACTCGACGAGCTGGCCGAACACCCCGCCGTCCGGGAAGAGATCGCCCGCGCCGTCGAGGCGGCCAACGCGCGGCTCAACCGCACCGAGCAGATCAAGCGGTACCGGGTGCTGACCGAGGAGTGGGGCCCGGAGTCGGGCGAGCTCACCCCCTCGCTCAAGGTGCGCCGCCGAGTGGTCCGGGAGAAGTACGGCGCACTGATCGACGGCCTCTACGAGGCGCCGCACGAGGCTCCGTAACGCGGACGTCCCTCGTTCCGGTGGGCGGCACGCCGCTCACCGGAACGAGGGCCGATGCCGAAGAGGACAGGACTCAGCGGCCGATCAGCGGATAGTGGTCCGAAAGGTTGGTGTACGTGTAGGAGGTGCCCCAGCTGGAGACCGTCCAGGGCGCCGACTGCTCCTTGACGACGTTGTTCTCCCAGCCCGCCGGGCGGGCGTTGCCCTTGCGGTAGAGGACGTAGTCCAGGTCCTCGCGCGGGTCGGTCGGGTAGCGGTAGTTCGCTATCGAGTTGAGCGCGGTGTCGAAGGAGTACGGGTGGCCCGTACGCGTGTCGGAGGCCGCCAGGTCGGCGCCCGCGAGCATGGAGGCGAGCTCCGGCGTGCGCGAGTCGACGTTCATGTCGCCCGCCACGATGACCTGCTCGTCCGCCGGGATGTTCTTGCCGTCCAGGAACGCGTCGATGGTGCGGAACTGGCGGGCGCGCATCTCCGCGGCCTCGCCCGCGCCGCAGCCCGGGTCGGTGGACTGCGCGTGGGTGCCGACCACGTGCACCTTGGCGCCGTTCACGTTCAGCACGACGTAGGCGAAGCCCTTGTTCGACCACCAGTCCGCGCCGCAGGCGTCCTTGTAGACGACCTGCTCCTTGCGGACGATGGGCCACTTGCTGAGGATCGTGACGCCGCCGTCCTCCGGGGTGGTGGAGGAGTACGCGCCTCCCGTGGCGTCCCAGCCGGTCTTGCTGCGGCCGACGACCGGGGTCTGGTACGGGTACTGGGCCGCCGAGTTGGCCTTCAGCGCGTCGGAGGCGCCGTTGTCGAAGGCCTCCTGGAGCACGACCACGTCGTGGCCCTGGTAGAAGGCCGCCTTGGGGATCTCCGCGGCCCGGTGGTCCTGGCCCCAGTTCGGGTACAGGTTCTTGCTCATCAGGAAGACGTTGTACGACAGGACGCTCAGCCGCGGGGCGGCGGCGACCGCAGCGGTGGAGGAGGGTGCGGCCGTGGCGGCGGGCGCGGTGGTGGCGGCGAGCGCGCCGGCGGCGACCGCGGCGACGGCAGCGGCGGCGGCCCGGTTGCGGCGGTTCGGGGTGTGCTGCATGGGGGTCTCCATCATTCCTGCGGGGGAAGATCGGCTCCGCCATCCAAGCAGCCGCGGTTACCTCTGGGTAACACCCGTGACAAGACTTTCTGTCCGGGCCACGACAACGTGGGGACGCCGGTGGAAACGGAGCTGATCCGTCCTTCGCGGAGGGTCCCTCATACTGGGAGAACAGCGAGGTCTACAGCCTGGGGGCAGACTCATGAGCACGACGGAGCACCCCGCGGGGCACGCTGCCGGGCATCCCGTGAACGGGACGGCGCGCCGTACGGCCGGGGGCCGTACCGACCCAGAGCCGCCCCCGCCCGGCGGTGTGCTGTGGACCACCGCCGGGGACATCCGGTCCCTGCTGACGCTGCCCGCCGCCTTCACCCTCCAGGTCGCCCACCCCGCGGTCGGGGCCGGGGTCGACCAGTACTCGGTCTTCCGCACCGACCCCTGGGGGCGCGGCGAGCGCTCGCTGCGCTCCGTCCAGCTGTGGGTGTACGGCGGGGACGAAGCCGCGGCCGAGGGTCGCAGGGTCCGCCGCCTGCACCGGGAGATCCAGGGCACCGACACCCGGGGGCGCCGCTACCACTCCCTCGACCCGGCCTGCTACGCCTGGGTGCACGCCACCGGATTCCCCGTCGCCCTGTACTCCGGGCGCTACCTGTTCCGCCGCATGAGCCCGGCCCACGAGCGGCAGCTCTACCGGGAGTGGCTCCAGGTGGGCCGGATACTCGGCCTCCGCGACCGGGACATGCCGCAGACCGTCGAGGAGTTCTGGCCGTACTACCGCCGGATGCTGGCCGAGGAGATCGAACCGACCGCGGTCGCCCGCGAGCTGGTCGCCACCGATGTGCCGCTGCCCCGCCCCGAGGGCGGCCCGCTGCCGGTGCGGCTGCTGCTGCGGCTCACCTGGCCCGTGCTGCGGGTGGGTTTCCTGCGCCTGCGGGCCTTCGTCACCGTCGGCTACATGCCGCCCGACGCGCGCGCCGCCATCGGTCTGGAGTGGAGCCCCGCCCAGGAGCGCAGGCTCCGGCGGTTCAGCACGGCCGTACGGCTCCTCGTACCGCTGCTCCCCGAACGGCTGCGGTACCTGCCCGTGGCGCGGGCGGCGCGGGCCCGATGGCGCGCCGCCGCCCGCTGACGGGACTCAGTGCCCGTTCTCGTGCCCGCGGTCGTGGATCGTGTTCGTCTCCGCGATCTTCTTCCAGGACTTCGGCTCCGTCTTCGGCGCCGGGGCCGAGAGGGAACGGGCCGTGGCGGTCGGCGCCGCGGGGTTCAGGGCCGAGGCGTCCGGCTTGCCGGGGGTGTACAGCCAGGTGTCGAAGAGCTGGGCCAGCGGGCGGCCCGAGACCTTCTCCGCGTAGGCGACGAAGTCCGAGACCTTGGCGTTGCCGTAGGCGCGCTCGGCCGGCCAGCCCCCCAGGATCTGGAAGAACTTCTCGTCGCCGATGTGGTTGCGCAGCGCCTGCAGGGCGATCCCGCCACGGTCGTACACGGCACCGTGGAACTGGTTCTCCGGACCGGGGTCACCGGGCTTGACCTGCCAGAACGGGTCCTCGGCCGGGCGCGTGGAATAGGCCCAGTCGGCGAGCTCCCGGGCGGTGCCCTCGCCCTCCTTCTCCGACCACAGCCACTGGCTGTAGCGGGCGAAGCCCTCGTTGATCCAGATGTCCTTCCAGCCCTCCACGGACACGCTGTCGCCGTACCACTGGTGGGCCAGCTCGTGCACGACCACCGAGACGTTCGCCCCGTTCTGGAACTGGCGCGGGCCGTAGAACGGCCGCGTCTGGGTCTCCAGCGCGAATCCGGCGGTCACGTTCGGCACGTAGCCGCCCAGCGCGTTGAAGGGGTACGGACCGAAGACCCCCTCCAGCCACTCGGCGACCTCGGCGGTCCGCTCCACGCTCGCGCGCGCCGCGCCCGCGTTGTCGCCGAGGTCCTTGCTGTAGGCGTTGAGGACCGGCAGGCCGCTCGCCGTCTTGTCGGTGGTGATGTCGAACTTGCCGACCGCCAGGGTGGCGAGGTACGTGGCCTGCGGCTTGTTGGAACGCCAGTTGTACCGGGTCCAGCCGAGCCGCGAAGTCTGCGACTGGAGCACGCCGTTGCTGATCGCCTGGGTGCCGTCGGGGACGTTGACCGAGACGTCGAAGGTGGCCTTGTCGAGCGGGTGGTCGTTGCTCGGGAACCACCAGACCGCCGAGTCGGGCTCCTGGGCCGCCACACCGCCGTCGGGCGTGCGCTGCCAGGCCGTCCAGCCGTCCACCTTCAGCTCGGAGGGCTTGCCCGCGTACTTGACGACGACGGTCAGCGCGGTGTTGCGCGCCAGCGGCTTGGCCGGGGTGACCTCCAGCTCCTGGGTCCCGGAGGTGGCGAACTTCGCCTTGGCCCCGTTGACGCGGACCTCGCTGACCTGGAGGCCGAAGTCGAGGTTGAAACGGGACAGGTCCTGCTTGGCGGTGGCGAGGAGGGTGGCGGTGCCTTCGAGCAGGTCCGTCTTCGGCTGGTACTGCAGGCGCAGGTCGTAGTGCGACACGTCGTATCCGCCGTTGCCGCTGGCCGGGTAGTAGGGATCGCCGATACCCGGGGCGCCCGGGCCCGAACTCGCCGCCGACGCCGGGATCACCAGCAGCAAGGAAGCGGCGAGCACGCTCGGGGCGATGACTTTGCGGTGCACGAATGGCTCCAAGTGGTAGGGGAGACAGATCGGTTCACAGAGTGGTTCAAGGCCTTGTCGCTCGACCGTATTCATCCGTGACGCCCCACGTCATGTCCATGGCCCCCGCTGTCACACGATCGCCATCCGGCCGTCACGGGCTCCGGGACGGAGCGGCGAAGGCGCCCGGCGCACCGGGCGCCGGATACGTCCCGGCGGCGGCCCGGTGCTGCCGTGCCAGGGCCCGTGGCCTGCGGCGCAGCCGGCGGCTCAGGGCGCCGCCGGTGCACGCGCGACCGGTGCCGAGGGGCGCGCCGAGGGCGGGGAACACCCCTCCGGGAAGCCCCCTCCGGGCCTTCGGATCGGCCGGATCCGGCCGGATGGACCGCGGGAGGAAGGCCCGGGAAGAAGAGGGCCGCCTCGGGGGTCGAGGAGATCGGCCGGTGCGCCTCCCGCGCCTGGTCCGCGTTTCCGGGCGCCGGTGTGGCAGGGGGACGGAAGGCGGGAGGACCAGGGGTCGGCAGGCGGGAGGACCAGGGGGCCGGCGGGGCCGGCCGCATCCGGAGCGAGAGGCTGGCTGGCATACCGAACAGTCGGTAACCTGCCGTCCATGACCCTTCCCCCGCTCGCCGCCCGGCACTGCTGGCACGCCGCGATCAATCCGCTGCACTCCACCGTCTACTTCTCGCCGGACACCACCAAGGAGTTCGCCGGCCTCGGGATCACCCACCCCCTCGCCGTCAACCTCGCCCACCGGTCCGCCGCCATGGGCGCCGTCGGGGCGGGCACGGTGACCGCCACGTTCTACAACTACCGCCACGACCACGTCGCCCGGCACCTCCCGGCCGTCTGGGACACCACCACGCCCGAACAGGCCCTCGCCGCCCGGCTGCGCGCCGCCGACGCCACCCTGCGCCGACTGCTGGGCGCCGAGACCATCGAGTCGCCCGAGCTCGCCGAGGCCGCCGACCTGGCCATACGCGCCACCGAGGGCTGCACCCGGCACGCGCGTCCCCTCTACTCGGCCCACGCCGACCTCCCCGTACCCGAGGAACCGCACCTGCGCCTGTGGCACGCCACCACCCTGCTGCGCGAGCACCGCGGCGACGGTCACCTCGCCGCCCTGCTCACCTTGGACCTGGACCCGCTGGAGGCCCTGGTCAGCCACACCGCCACCGGCAAGGGCATGACCCCGAAGTGGATCAAGTCCATCCGCGGCTGGGAGCAGTCCGACCTGGACGCCGCGGCCGCCCGGCTGCGCGGACGCGGTGTGCTCGACGCCGACGGGGCGCTGACCGAGGAGGGCGCCGCCCTGCGCGAGCGGCTGGAGACCGAGACCGACCGCCTCGACGCCGCCCCCTACGAACTCCTCGGCGCGGCCGGCCTGGCCCGGCTGGCGGAACTCGGCAGCGCCTTGGTGATGAAGGCCGTCATGGCCGGAGCCTTCCCGGCGGACCTGCGCGGCAAGGCCTGACCGGCCGCGCTCTGGCGGGCTTACCGCCCCTTGTCACGGCCACCTGCCACAATTGGCAGCCTTCCAGTGCAAACGAAGGCAGGCGGGACCGATCGTGACGACGTCCATCGAAGGCAGGATCGCCGAGGAACTCGGCGTACGGGAGCGGCAGGTCAAGGCCGCCGTCGAGCTGCTCGACGGCGGCTCCACCGTTCCGTTCATCGCGCGCTACCGCAAGGAAGCGACCGAGATGCTCGACGACGCCCAGCTGCGCACCCTCGAGGAGCGGCTGCGGTATCTGCGCGAGCTGGAGGACCGGCGCTCCGCGATCCTGGACTCCGTGCGGGAGCAGGGCAAGCTCGACGCCGAGCTGGAGGCGCGGATCAACGCCGCCGACACCAAGGCCCGGCTGGAGGACATCTACCTGCCCTTCAAGCCCAAGCGCCGCACCAAGGCGCAGATCGCCCGCGAGGCCGGTCTGGAGCCGCTCGCCGAGGGCCTGCTCGCGGACCCGTCCGTGGAACCGGCCGCCGCCGCTGCCGCGTTCGTGGACGCAGACAAGGGCGTCGCCGACCCGGCCGCGGCCCTGGAGGGCGCCCGCGCCATCCTCACCGAGCGGTTCGCCGAGGACGCCGACCTGATCGGCGAACTGCGCGAGCGCATGTGGGGCCGCGGCCGGCTCGCCGCGAAGGTCCGTGAGGGCAAGGAGGAGGCGGGCGCCAAGTTCGCCGACTACTTCGACTTCGCCGAGCCGTTCACCGCGCTGCCCTCGCACCGCGTCCTCGCGATGCTGCGCGGCGAGAAGGAGGACGTCCTCGACCTCACCCTGGAACCGGAGGAGCCGGGCGAGACCCCCGGCCCGTCCACGTACGAGGGGATGGTCGCCCGCCGCTTCGGCATCGCCGACCGCAACCGCCCCGGCGACAAGTGGCTGGCCGACACGGTCCGCTGGGCCTGGCGCACGAAGATCCAGGTGCACCTCGGCATCGACCTGCGGACCCGGCTGCGCGCCGCCGCCGAGGACGAGGCCGTACGGGTCTTCGCCGCGAACCTGCGCGACCTGCTGCTCGCCGCCCCCGCCGGCACCCGCGCGACGCTCGGCCTGGACCCGGGCTTCCGTACCGGCGTGAAGGTCGCGGTCGTGGACGCCACCGGCAAGGTCGTGGCCACGGACGTGATCTACCCGCACGTGCCGGCCAACAAGTGGGACGAGTCCCTCGCCAAGCTCGCCCGGCTCGCCGGGGAGCACGCGGTCGAGCTGGTCGCCATCGGCAACGGCACGGCCTCCCGTGAGACCGACAAGCTCGCCGGGGACCTCATCACCCGTCACCCCGAACTGAAGCTCACCAAGGTGATGGTCTCGGAGGCCGGTGCCTCCGTCTACTCGGCGTCCGCCTTCGCCTCGCAGGAACTGCCCGGCATGGACGTGTCGCTGCGCGGCGCGGTCTCCATCGCCCGCCGCCTGCAGGACCCGCTCGCCGAACTGGTCAAGATCGACCCGAAGTCGATCGGCGTGGGCCAGTACCAGCACGACCTGTCCGAGGTGAAGCTCTCCCGCTCGCTCGACGCGGTGGTCGAGGACTGCGTGAACGGCGTCGGCGTGGACGTCAACACCGCCTCCGCGCCGCTCCTCTCGCGCGTGTCGGGCATCAGCGGCTCGCTCGCCGAGAACATCGTCTCCCACCGCGACGCCAACGGCCCCTTCCGCAGCCGCAAGGGGCTCAAGGACGTGGCCCGGCTGGGCCCGAAGGCGTACGAGCAGTGCGCGGGCTTCCTGCGGATCCGCGGCGGGGACGACCCGCTCGACGCCTCGGCCGTGCACCCCGAGGCCTACCCGGTGGTCCGGGCGATGGGCAAGACGGCGGGCGGCGAGGTGGCGGCCCTGATCGGCAACACCGGCGTGCTGCGCTCGCTGCGCCCGGACCAGTTCGTCACCGAGGCCTTCGGCCTGCCGACCGTCACCGACATCCTGCGCGAGCTGGAGAAGCCCGGCCGTGACCCGCGTCCCGCCTTCAAGACGGCGACCTTCAAGGAGGGCGTGGAGAAGATCGGCGACCTGGCCCCCGGGATGATCCTGGAAGGCGTGGTCACCAATGTGGCCGCCTTCGGCGCCTTCATCGACATCGGCGTCCACCAGGACGGCCTGGCGCACGTCTCGGCGCTGTCGAAGACCTTCGTCAAGGACCCCCGGGACGTGGTCAAGCCGGGCGACATCGTCCGGGTGAAGGTCATGGAGGTGGACATCCCGCGCAAGCGGATCTCGCTGACCCTGCGGCTGGAGGACGAGGCGGACCGTTCCGCCGGTGCGCCCCGGCAGCGCGAGGACCGGCAGGAGCGGCGGAGCGGCGGCCGTCCGCCGCAGCAGCGCGGCGCCGCGGGCACCCGCGACGTCGCGGGCAGGAACCAGGACCGCCGTGGCCAGGGCCAGGGAGGCGGCCAGGGCCAGCGGCAGGGCGGCGCCTCCGGCCCCGCGCCCGCCAACAGCGCGATGGCCGACGCCCTGCGCCGCGCCGGCCTCACCGGGCCCGAGGAGCGCCGCAAGCGGTGACCGCAGGCTTGCAGCCACCCGGGCGCGTGAGGTCTTCGTACACGTTGGCCGAATAGGTCCCTCACCGGGGGACCTGCCTTGCCAACTCCCGTGCAAGATCTGTAGGCATGGTGGAACGCCCGTTCGTCACCCGGCGGACGGGCCTCCGCATTTCCCCTCAGGACCGCATTCCCCGAGGCCGCCTTGAAGGCACAGGACACCATGCCCATGCCCGCACACGCCTACCGACGCTGCCCGAGAAAGGGTCCGAAGAGGGATCACATGCCCCACCGGCAACTCAGCCTGCGCAAACGGTGCGAGAACATTCTCAGCCATCTGGAATTGACCCACCCGTTTTCCCTCGACGCGCTGTGCGACCGGATGGCCGAGCGGCGCGGCCGCCCCATCCGGCTCCACCCGTTGCCCAAGGAGGCCGCGGAGTCCGGCGTCTGCGGCCTGTGGGTCGGCACCGCCAGCGTCGACTACGTCTTCTACGAGGCGCAGACCACCCCGCTCCACCGGGAGCACATCGTGCTCCACGAGCTCGGCCACATCCTCTTCGGCCACCACTCGCTGGAGGGCGAGGAAACCGGCGCAGGCGCCCCCACCGTGCTCGGGCGCACCAACTACACCACCCGCCAGGAACAGGAGGCGGAGATGCTCGCGAGCATGATCCGCATCCGCACGGCGAACGCAGGCCCGCAGCCGGCCCCCAGGGCCCGGGGCACGCTGGCCCGGCTGGAGTCCGCCATGGGCTACGGGTGGGGCCACGATGGCAGCTGACCTGACCGCCTTCGGCAACTGGCTGTCGGTTCCCAGCGTGGTGTTCCTGTGGATCGCGGTCCTCCTGCGGGCCCCGGGCGCCCTGCGCTCCCGGCAGCAGCGCGGCCTGTGGCTGGCCGTCGCCACCGCCGCCGCCGCGATGACCCTGAACCTCCCCGACGTCGTGGCCTACGCGATGAGCCGCGAGGCTTCCTACGCCCACACCATCGGCCTCGTACGCAACCTCATCGGCGTCCTCTCCGCCGGCGCGGTCCTGTACTTCGTGGCCGCCGCCACCGGCCGCGGCCGGCTCCAGCTCGCCTCCTGGGCCGCCACGGCGGGCTGGCTCACCGCGCTGGTCGCCCTGGACCTGGCCGCGCCCGCGCACGGCACGCACACCATGCCGCCGGTCGGCGACCCGGTGCCCTCCCTCGCCTACTGGCTGGTGCTGATCTCCGCGCACCTGGCCGCCAACACCATCTGCGTCTCCCTGTGCTGGCGCTACAGCCGCCGCACCGAGAGCCGGGGGCTGGCCGCCGGGCTGCGCCTGTTCGGCCTCGGGACCGCCCTCGCCGGCCTGTTCTGGCTCGCGTACCTGCTCAAGGCACTGTTCGGCAGCACCTGGGCGATGCCGGCCCTGCCGCTGATGATGAACGTGCACGGCCTGCTGCGCGCCGCGGGCATCCTCGTGCCGACGCTGTTCACCTTCCGCCGCACCGCCGCCGACATCGTCACCGCGTGGCGGCTGTGGCCGCTGTGGCGCGACCTGGTCCACGCCGTCCCGCACGTGGCCCTGAACAAGCCCCGGGCCGGGCGGGTGGTCGAGCTGCTGTGGCCGCCGGTCCCGCGCAACCTGCTGGTGTACCGCAAGGTCATCGAGACGCGCGACGCGATCCTGATCCTCGGGGAGTACGTCTCCCCGGGAGCCCTGGAACTCGCCCGCGGCCAGGTCGCCGGCCGCGGGGTCCCCGAGCAGCGGCGCACCGCGGCCGCGCTGGCCTCCGTACTGAAGGAGGCGCGGCGGACGAAACTCGACGGACTGCCCGGTCAGCCGGGCGAGGCGGCCGGTCTGGAGCTGACCGCCGCGATCCAGACCTCCGACGAGGGCGGGGACCTGGCGGACGAGGCCCGCTTCCTCGTCGACGTCGCCGAGGAGTACACCGCACACCGTGGCGTGGCCGACCCCCGGGAAGTGAAACCGTCTTGACCACCGTACTGATCACCGGGGCCAGCGCCGGACTGGGCGCGGCCTTCGCCCGGGGCTTCGCCGCCAAGGGCTGCCGCCTGGTCCTCGTGGCCCGCGACAAGGACAGGCTGCAGTCCCTCGCGCGGGACCTGGGACGGGAGTTCGGCACGGCGGCCGAGGTGTTGCCCGCCGACCTGCTGGACGAGGCGGACCGCGCCGCGGTCGCCGAGCGGCTCGCCGACCGGGCCCGGCCCGTGGACGTCCTGGTCAACAACGCGGGCTTCGGGCTGCCCGCACCCTTCCCGTACAACCCGGTCGAGGACGAGGAGCGGATGCTCGACCTGCTGGTCAAGGTCCCGCTCCGGCTCACCCACGCCGTGCTGCCGGGCCTGCGCGAGCGCCGCCGGGGTGCGGTGGTCAACGTCTCCTCGGTGGCCGGACTGCTGCCGACCGGCACGTACGGGGCCGCGAAGGCCTGGATCACGGCGTTCAGCGAGTCGCTGCGGGTGGACATGGAACCGTACGGGGTCCGGGTGCTGGCGGTGGTCCCGGGCTTCACGCGCACCGAGTTCCAGGAACGCGCCGGGATGGACGTCAGCGCACTGCGCGAGGCGGTGTGGCTGGAACCGCGGGCCGTGGTGGACCAGGCCCTGCGGGACCTCGCCCTGCGCCGCCCGCTGAGCATCACGGGCCGCCGCTACAGGGCGTACGCGCTGGCGGTCCGCCATCTGCCGAGGGCCTTCGTGGCCCGCAGGATGGCCCGCACCCGGCGCGCCCCGGCAGACCGGCCGGACGACCGCTGAAGCCGCCGCGGCAGCCCGATGCGCGGCCCGGTGAAGGGTCCGCGCAGGGCCTGCTGTGAAAGGGGCGGATCAGTTACCAGTTGCCGTGCCCGTGTCCGTGTCCGTGGCCTCGGCCGTGTCCTCCGTAACCGTTGTCGTCGTCATCGTCGTCCCAGCCGCCGTGCCGCCAGCCGCTGTAGTGACCGCCCCAGTCGTCGTCATCGTCGCCGCAGCCGCCGCCGTTGACGTAGCTGACGGGCTGGGCCGGGGCTGCCGCCGAAGCGGTGCCCGCCGTGCCGAGGGCGGCCCCACCGGCCAGCAGGAGACCGGCAGCGGAGGCCACGAAGAGGCGCTTCGCTCGCTGTGCATGCATGGGTTTTCCCTTTCCTCCCGTCCCTCGCACACCTCTGCGGGGTATGAGGGGGGCGGAACCGCGACCGCCGTGAAGACGTGCAGCGCGGATCGGATACAGGGCCGCGGGAAGTGCGGAAACACACGTCCGGCCACGAGGGGCTCAGGCGCCACACGGGCCCGAAGCAGGCATGCGTCGCAGGCTCCACCCCAGACGACGCGAGACTCCGGCCATGGCGGCGTGCTCCGCGGTTGCGGCTCTCACCTACAAAGGCTAGTCGCGTACGCGCCGGTCGGCACCTCGAGACCTCATGGCGCCGCCGTCCGGCGCCACTTCGACGCAGGGCCCGGCTCGTGCGGTGACCGGCAGGGTCCACCGGGCGCGGCCCCCGGCACGGCACCGCGCCGCGTTGTCGGACCACGCCGGCAGGTCCGGTACGGGCCGCGGTCCTCCGCACCGCGATGCACCGAACGCCGCGACCCGGCACACCTTTGCGGCCGCAGCGTCAGAGCTCGGTGACCTTGCCGTCGCAGACCTGGAGGCGGCGGGTCACCGAGACGGCGTCCAGCATGCGGCGGTCGTGGGTGACCAGGAGGAGCGTGCCCTCGTACGCCTCCAGGGCCGACTCCAACTGCTCGATCGCCGGGAGGTCGAGGTGGTTGGTGGGCTCGTCCAGGACTAGCAGGTTCACGCCGCGGCCCTGGAGCAGGGCCAGGGCGGCGCGGGTGCGCTCGCCGGGGGAGAGGGTGGCCGCCGGGCGCAGGACGTGGGCCGCCTTGAGTCCGAACTTGGCCAGCAGGGTGCGGACTTCGGCCGGCTCGGTGTCCGGGACGGCCGCGCAGAAGGCCTCCAGCAGCGGCTCGTCGCCGAGGAACAGGCCGCGGGCCTGGTCCACCTCGCCGATCAGGACGCCGGAACCGAGGGTGGCGGAGCCGGAGTCCGGCACGAGCCGGCCGAGCAGGACGGCCAGCAGCGTGGACTTGCCCGCGCCGTTCGCCCCGGTGATCGCCACCCGGTCCGCCCAGTCGATCTGGAGGCTGGCCGGGCCCAGGCGGAAGTCCCCGCGCTTGACGGCGGCTTCGCGCAGGGTGGCGACCACGGAGCCGGAGCGCGGGGCCGCCGCGATCTCCATGCGCAGCTCCCACTCCTTGCGGGGCTCCTCGACGACCTCCAGCCGCTCGATCGCCCGTTGCGTCTGGCGGGCCTTGGCGGCCTGCTTCTCGCTCGACTCGCCGCGCAGGTTCTTGCCGATCTTGTCGTTGTCGCTCGCCTTGCGGCGGGCGTTGCGCACGCCCTTGTCCATCCAGTTGCGCTGCATCTGGGCCCGGCCCTCGAGGGCGGACTTCTTGCCCGCGAACTCCTCGTACTCCTCGCGTGCGTGGTCGCGGGCGCGCTCGCGCTCCTCCAGGTAGGCGTCGTAGCCGCCGCCGTAGAGGTTGATCTGCTGCTGGGCCAGGTCGAGTTCGAGGACCTTGGTGACCGTCCGCGCCAGGAACTCGCGGTCGTGGCTGATCACCACCGTGCCCGCGCGCAGCCCCTTGACGAACCGCTCCAGCCGCTCCAGACCGTCCAGGTCCAGGTCGTTGGTGGGCTCGTCGAGCAGGAAGACGTCGTAGCGGGACAGCAGCAGCGAGGCGAGGCCGGCGCGGGCGGCCTGGCCGCCGGAGAGCGCCGTCATGGGCAGGTCCAGGCCCACCGTGAGGCCGAGCTCGGCTGCGACCTCCTCGGCCCGCTCGTCGAGGTCGGCGCCGCCGAGGTCCAGCCACCGGTCCAGCGCCGTCGCGTACGCGTCGTCCGCGCCCGGGGTCCCGTCCACCAGGCCCTGCGTCGCCGCGTCGAGCTCCGCCTGCGCGGTGGCCACGCCCGTACGCCGCGCCAGGAAGTCCCGTACCGACTCCTCGGGCCGTCGCTCCGGCTCCTGCGGGAGGTGTCCGACGGCGGCGGTGGGCGGGGAGAGCCGCAGCTCACCGGTCTCGGGGGTGTCCAGCCCGGCGAGCAGGCGCAGCAGGGTGGACTTCCCGGCGCCGTTCACGCCGACCAGGCCGATGACGTCGCCGGGCGCGACGACGAGGTCGAGATCGGCGAAGAGCGTGCGCTCACCGTGCGCGGCGGTGAGCTTCTTGGCGACGAGGGTTGCAGTCATGATGGCCCGATCCTATCCGGGCGCGCACCGCCCCCAGGGGCATGGCCGGATAGGTGGGATGCACGGCATTGCGGCCACCGGGCTCCTCGTCACACCATGAGGCCATGTCGTTGCAAAACGTGCTCGTCGTCCTCTACGACGGGGTGCAGAGCCTTGACGTGACCGGGCCGGTCGAGGTGTTCGCCGCCGTGGACCGGTTTCCGGGCCGGACGGGCTACGCGATCCGGACCGTGTCTCCGGGCGGCACGCCGGTCCGCACGAGCAGCGGGCTGACCCTGGTACCGGACGGGGAGCTGGAGAGCGCCCGGCCGGGGAAGGGGACCACGCTGCTCGTGCCCGGCGGCCGCACCACGGCCGACTTCGAGCTCCGGCTCACCGACTGGCTGCGCGCTCACGGGGGTGGCGCGCGGCGGCTGGTGTCCGTGTGCACGGGCGGGCTGCTGCTGGCCGAGGCGGGTCTGCTGGACGGCCGGCGGGCGACGACGCACTGGTGCGTGTGCGAGCGGATGGCGCGGGACTACCCCGCCGTCACGGTGGAGCCGGATCCCATCTACGTACGGGACGGGCCCGTGGCCACCTCGGCCGGGGTCACGGCGGGCATCGACCTCGCGCTCGCCCTGGTGGAGGAGGACCACGGGCGGGACGTCGCGCTGACGATCGCCCGGCACCTGGTGGTGTTCCTGCGCAGGCCCGGCAACCAGGCGCAGTTCAGTGCGCAGCTGGAGGCGCAGACGGCGCGGCGGGAGCCGCTGCGGGACGTGCAGCAGTTCATCACCGAGCATCCGGGCGGGGACCTGAGCGTCGAGGCGCTGGCGGCCCGGGCCAGGCTGTCGCCGCGGCACTTCGCGCGCGCCTTCCAGGCGGAGACGGGTGTGACGCCGGGGCGGTACGTCGAGCGGGTGCGCGTCGAGCACGCGCGGCGCCTGCTGGAGGACAGCCGCGAAGGCGTCGCCCAGATATCCCGGGCGTGCGGCTACGGCACGCCCGAGGCGCTGCGCCGGGCCTTCGTGAAGACGCTCGGCCAGTCCCCGGCCGAGTACCGCCGCCGCTTCGGCGCCTGACCCCGCGTGCCCCGGACCCGGGTCCCGCGTACCCGGCGCAGCGCCCGGCCCGGGTACGGGCGCGCGCCCGGACAGACCCGCCGGCCCCACCGGGGACCGGCACCGACCGAACGACCGACCGCTCCGGAGGAGCCATGCAGATCGCCGTACTGCTCTACGACCGTTTCACCGCCCTCGACGCCATCGGGCCCTTCGACACGCTCGGCCGCCTCCAGGGCGCCGAGACCGTGTTCGTGTCCGAGCATCCCGGGCCCGTGCGGACCGACAACGGGTCTCTCGCCATCGTCGCCGACAAGGCGCTCCACGAGGTGACCCGGCCCGACATCGTCGTCGTGCCCGGCGGACCGCACCCCGAGGTCGAGATGAAGAATCCCGCCGTCCTCGACTGGCTGCGGGCGGTCGACGCCACCACCACCTGGACGACCTCCGTATGCACCGGCTCCCTGCTGCTGGCCGCCGCCGGGCTGCTCGACGGGCGGCGGGCCGCGAGCCACTGGCTGTTCCTGGACCAGCTGCAGCAGTTCGGGGCCGAGCCGACCGGGGAGCGGGTGGTGTCCGACGGGAAGTACGTCACCGCCGCGGGCGTCTCCGCCGGGATCGACATGGGCCTCACCCTGCTGGGCAGGATCGCCGGGGACGAGTACGCCCAGACCGTCCAGCTGATGACCGAGTACGACCCCCAGCCGCCCTACGACGCGGGCTCCCCGGCCAAGGCCCCGGCCGAGATCGTCGCGCGGATGCGGGCGGTCAGTCCCCTGTAGGGGTCAGTCCTCCGCGGGCAGGCCTCTGACGCGCCGGCTCTCGGCCGGCCAGCGGAAGTCGGGCGCCCGGCGCTCCAGGAACGCGGCGACGCCCTCCGCGGTGTCGCCGCTTCCGGCCGCCTGCGCGGCCCAGTACCCGTCGCGGTCCGTCCGTCCGTCCGCGAACTCCTTGGCCGCGCCCTGGGTGAGCTGCGAGCGCGAGACCAGTACGCGGGTGAACTCGGCCACCCGCTTGGCCAGTTGGCCCGCCGGGAGCAGCTCGTCGAGGAAGCCGGTCCGCAGCGCCCGGTCCGCGTCGATCAACTCTGCCGAGAAGAGCAGGTACTTGGCGGTGGCCGGCCCGACCAGGGCCGTCAGCCGCCTGGTGGAGGAGGCCGGGTAGACGATGCCCAGCTTCGCCGGGGTCACCCCGTACGACGACCCCTCCTCCGCGAACCGCAGGTCGCAGGCGGCGGCCAGCTGGCTGCCGCCGCCCACGCAGAACCCGCGGACGGCCGCCAGCGTCGGCTTCGGGAAGGCGGCCAGGGCCTCCTCCGCCGCGACGGCGAGTGCCTGCGGCTCGTCGTTCCCGGTCAGCGAGGAGATGTCCGCGCCCGCGCAGAAGGTCGGTCCCGCGCCGGTCAGGACGAGGACCCGTACGGCGGGGTCGGCCGCCAGTTCCGCGAGCAGCTCCGGCAGGGCACGCCACATCGCCACCGTCATGGCGTTCCGCTTGGCGGGGTGGGAGATGACGACGGTGGCGACCCCGTCGGTGACCGTGTGCAGGAGGGCTGCGTCCCGGGCTGCGTCCATGCGCCGGATGCTATCCCGGGCCTCCGGACGGGTGGCCGGGGGCCTTCGGCCGGGCGCATCGTGGACCTGGTCAGGCACGACGGGACGCCGGGGCGGATGCGGGCACGGCGGACGTGGGGCGCGAGACAGCCGGGAAACACCTCAAAGAAGATCAGGAACGGTCGAACAACTGACTCCGTCATACACCAACGGTCAAAATGTGTCCGAATCACGCTGACTTATGGTCAGCGGTCCGGCCCCGACCAGCCCGTTGCCCACTCTGGACGCGTGGAGACGATCGAGCGCGAAGACGGGGGACGGAAGATGGATGCCAGCGGGAACGTCCCGCCAGCCAGGGAGGGGGAGCCGGAGGCCCCGGCCGACCCCCTCGCGTACGAGGGAGTGTGGCGGTTCACCGCTCCCGCCGTAGAAGAATCCGTTCCGCAGGCCCGCCGCGCGGTCCGCGACCTCCTCGGGCGCCAGGGGGTGCCCGCCCGGCAGGACGTCGTGTACTCGCTGCTGCTGATCGTCTCCGAGCTGGTGACGAACTCGGTCCGGCACGCCGCCCTGCTCTCCCCGCAGGTCGCGGTCGAGGTCGCGATCGGGCGGGAATGGGTACGGGTGGCCGTCGAGGACAACCACCCGTACCGGCCCAAAGCGCTGGAGGCCGATTACGCCCAGACCGGCGGCCGGGGCCTGCTCCTGGTACGGGAGGTCACGCGGGAGGCGGGCGGGGTCTGCGACGTCGAGCACACCTCGACCGGCGGCAAGGTCATCTGGGCGGCTCTGCCGCTCACCGCACCGGCCGCCCCCGCCCCTGCTCCCGCCTCCGCGACCCCGGCCGGCTGACCGCGGTGCGGGCGCACCGGCGCAGGGGCTACCAGCCCGCGGCCTCGCCGGTCAGTTCACGGATCGCGGGCCGCGCCGCGTCCAGCACGGTCATGAACCAGGCCGAGAACGGCGCTTCGGCGTGCCGCTTCGCCAACTCCTCGGCGGTGACGAAGGCGGTGTCCCCGACCTCCTGCCCATCCGGCCGCAGAGCCGCCTGCGCGAGTCCCACGAACAGGTGGTTGAACTCCTGCTCCACCAGACCCGACGCCGGGTCCGGGTGGTTGTAGCGCACCGTCCCCGCCTCCGCGAGCAGCGAGGGCGACAGCCCCAGCTCCTCGTGGGTCCGCCGGGCCGCCGCCGCGAACGGCGACTCCCCGGGGTAGGGGTGACCGCAACAGGTGTTCGACCAGACGCCGGGGGAGTGGTACTTCCCGAGGGCCCGCTGCTGGATCAGCAGCCGCCCCTGCTCGTCGAAGAGGAACACGGAGAACGCCCGGTGCAGCTGCCCGGGCGCCTGGTGGGCGGAGAGTTTCTCCGCCGTGCCGATGGTGTTCCCGGACTCGTCGACCAGTTCGAGCATGATCGGTTCTTGGGTCCCGGTGCCGTTGGTCGCGCTGTTCGCGGCGGTGGCTGGTGTGGTCGGCATACCCATCCTTCGCTTCGGACTCGGCCTTCAGTCTGCCGTACAAAAGAGGCTTGTCCCCACTTCGGAGATCCGCGCATGTCCGCCCCCGCCGCGTGATATGCGGCGGGGGCGGACCGGTGCCCGGTACCTGATCGTGCCCGAGGGCGCGGGGACGGAACCGTTTGCGACCGGCGCCGTCACCGGGAGGAACCGGTGCGCGGGGCGGCCACGGGGTCCGCCTCCGGCGGGGTCGCGGGCCCCGCCGGACCGACCTCCCGTACGGCGGCCGGCCGGCCGCCGTACTCCGGCCCTACAGCCCTCAGGCGCCGCCGTCGTCCGCGGTCACCGGGCGCAGGACGTAGCCCGTGTACCCGTACTCGTGCCCGTGGCGGGCCCGGACGTCGAGCTCCTCGCGGGTGGCGGCCAGCGCGGCCGCCATGGCGGGGTTCTGGGCGGAACCGTCGAGGGAACGGATGCGGACCCGCTCGGCGAGCGGTCCGTAGTACCCGGCCCAGTCGGAGTCGGGCAGGCGGTGCACGCCGAGCACCCGGTACCCCGCGGCCCGCGCGGCCGCGACGGTGCCCGCGGTGGTGCGCAGCGGGCACTCCCGGTCCCAGAAGGCACGGGCGCCGGCGGACGGCTCCTCGACGGTCCACTCGCACTCGGTCAGCACGATCGTGCCGCCGGGGGCGAGCAGCCGCCGCCACCGCGCGAGCGCGGTGGCGAAGCCGATGACATAGGCCGAACCCTCCGCCCACACGAGGTCGAAGGAGCCGTCCTCGAACTCCTCGGAGGGCAGTGCGCCCATGTCCGCCCTGACGGTGCGGACGCGGTCGGCGAGCCCACGGGCCCCGGCGGCGGTACGGAGCTCTTCGAGGAAGGGCTCGTACAGGTCGACGGCGGTCACCTCGGCGCCGCCGGATCCGGGACGTCCCGCCTCGGCCGCGAGGAGCAGGGCGCTCGGGCCCGGGCCGCAGCCCAGGTCGAGGACGCGCGGCCGCTCGGGCAGCGGTCCGCACAGGGACAGCAGGTGCCGGGTGCTCGCGTCGGAACCCGGAGCCTGCCGGGGCAGGCCGCGGTGCAGAGTGAAGAAAGCCTCAATGAAGGTGGTGTCGGTCAACGTGAACCCTTGAACGGGGGCTCCGGCCGACGAGGCCGCTCAGCGCGTGCCGCGTGTGCAGCGCGTGATCAGGCCCGGCCGGATGCCCGGTGGAAGAGGAAAGGGGGAGACGCACCGGAGTTCGCCGCGCACGGCAGCGACCACTACGACGGTCATCAACCCACCTCTTTCCACTCGACACGATCAGGGGCGTGTCCACCGTAACATCGACGCCGTTTGTGGTACCACGCCGTGATCGTCAATGATGATCACGCCCGGGCCCCGGGCCGGGAATCTTCGGCCCATCGGGGCGTAAACGGGTGGTGAACCCCTGCTTCCATTCATCCGATAGCCTCTGCCGACGTGTCGCCGCCCCCCAGAGGCGCCGTTCGGAATCCGTCACAAGGAGTGAGTTCGTCTGCCGACCGTCATCCTCACCGGCCTGCCGGTCCCCGGATCACCGCTCGCTGACGAGCTGCGCTCCCTCGGCTTCGACGTCCGCCCCGCCGCCGGCCCCGAGGACGCCGCCGCCGCGCTGGCCGCCGTACCCGCCGACCAGCGGGTGGCCGTCGTGGACAGTGCGTTCGTCGGGCACCTCCACGCGCTGCGCCTCGCACTGACCGACCCGCGCTTCGACGCCTGCGCGGTCACCGGCGCCCTCGCCGTCCAGCCCGGCGCCCGCGAGGCCCTCGACAAGGCCGCGGCCGACGCCCCCGCGGGCACCGGCCCGTACGCGGACCGGCTCGCCGCCGCGGTCGAGGCCTCCGGGACCGCCGTCCAGCGCCCCGAGCTCGGCACCCTCGTCGCCGCCGTCCCCGCCACCGCGGCGGACCGGGACGCGGCGAGCGCCGCCGTCGCCGCCGTCGACGACGAGGCCGTCCGCCTGCGGACCGCCGTGAAGTCCCGCGACGGCTTCTTCACCACCTTCTTCATCAGCCCGTACTCGCGCTACATCGCCCGCTGGTGCGCGCGCCGCGGCCTGACCCCGAACCAGGTCACCACCGCCTCGCTGATCACCGCGCTGATCGCGGCCGGCTGCGCCGCCACCGGCGAGCGCTGGGGCTACGTCGCGGCCGGCGTGCTGCTCCTGGTCTCCTTCGTCCTGGACTGCACCGACGGGCAGCTGGCCCGCTACTCGCTCCAGTACTCGACGATGGGCGCCTGGCTCGACGCGACCTTCGACCGGGCCAAGGAGTACTCCTTCTACGCGGGCCTCGCGCTCGGAGCGGCCCGGAACGGCGACGACGTCTGGGCCCTTGCGGTCGGCTCCATGATCCTCATGACCTGCCGGCACGTCGTCGACTTCTCCTTCAACGAGGCCAACCACGACGCGACCGCCAACACGAGTCCCACGGCGGCCCTGTCGGACAGGCTCGACAGCGTCGGCTGGACCGTCTGGGTCCGGCGGATGATCATCCTCCCGATCGGTGAGCGCTGGGCGATGATCGCGGTCCTGACCGCCTTCACCACGCCCCGGATCGTCTTCTACGCCCTGCTCGTCGGCTGCGCCTTCGGCGCGCTCTACACCACCGCCGGCCGGGTCCTGCGCTCGCTGACGCGCAAGGCGAACCGCACCGACCGGGCCGCGCAGGCCCTCGCGGACCTCGCCGACTCGGGCCCGCTCGCCGAGCTCCAGGCCAGGCTGCTGCGCGGCCGCGCCGGATCCTTCGGCTCCGTGTACGTGGCGGCCCTGGGCACGCTGCTCATGACCGGCGGCGCCCTGTACCTGCCGTTCGGCGACCCGCGGCTGACCGTCGTCGCGGTGATGTACGTCATGACCGCCGGCCTCGCCGTCGCCGCACCCCTCAAGGGCGCCCTCGACTGGCTGATCCCGCCGCTGTTCAGGGCCGCCGAGTACGTCACGGTCCTGGTGCTCGCGGCCAAGGCGGAGGTCCCCGGAGCCCTTCCGGCGGCATTCGGCCTGATCGCGGCGGTCGCCTACCATCACTACGACACGGTGTACCGCATCCGCGGTGGCACCGGCGCGCCCCCGCACTGGCTGGTGCGGACGATCGGCGGCCACGAAGGCCGGGTCCTGCTGATCACGGTCCTGGCGGCCGTCCTCGCGTCGCGCGAATCGGACTTCCCCGTCGCGCTCACGGCCCTGGCCGTGTTCGTGGCACTCGTGGTGCTCATGGAGAGCATCCGGTTCTGGGTCTCCTCCGGAGCACCCGCCGTACATGACGAAGGAGAACCAGCATGATCGGCCTTGTACTCGCTGCCGGTGCCGGACGCCGTCTGCGTCCCTACACCGACACCCTGCCCAAGGCCCTCGTGCCCGTCGGCCCCGAGGGCGACGAGGAGAGCATCACGGTTCTCGACCTGACCCTCGGCAACTTCGCCGAGGTCGGCCTCACCGAGGTCGCCGTCGTCGTCGGCTACCGCAAGGAAGCCGTGTACGCGCGCCGGGAGGCCCTGGAGGCCAAGTACGGCGTCAAGATCACGCTGATCGACAACGACAAGGCCGAGGAGTGGAACAACGCCTACTCCCTGTGGTGCGCCCGTGAGGTCCTCAAGCAGGGCGTGATCCTCGCCAACGGCGACACCGTCCACCCCGTCTCCGTCGAGAAGACCCTGCTCGCCGCCCGCGGCAACGGCCAGAAGATCATCCTCGCCCTCGACACGGTCAAGAACCTGGCCGACGAGGAGATGAAGGTCGTCACCGCCGACGGCGAGGGCGTGCGGAAGATCACCAAGCTGATGGACCCGGCCGACGCGACGGGCGAGTACATCGGGGTCACCCTCATCGAGGCCGAGGCCGCCGAGCAGCTGGCCGAAGCGCTGAAGACCACCTTCGAGCGCGACCCCGACCTCTACTACGAGGACGGCTACCAGCAGCTGGTCAATGACGGCTTCACCATCGACGTGGCACCCATCGGCGACGTCAGGTGGGTCGAGATCGACAACCACGACGACCTCGCCAAGGGCCGGACGATCGCATGCCAGTACTGACGAGGCTCATCCCCTCGCCCGTCGTCGTCGACATCAGCCGCGGGGCCATGGACGACCTGGCCGGCCTCCTGGCCGACCAGCGGATCTCCGCGTCCGGCAAGCTGGCGATCGCGATCAGCGGCGGCTCCGGCGTCGCGCTGCGCGCCAAGCTGGAGCCCGTACTGCCGCACGCCGACTGGTACGCGGTCGTCGACGGCACCATCGACTCCGCGGTCAAGCTGGCCGACGACATAAAGGGCCGCCGCTACGACGCCGTCGTGGGCCTGGGCGGCGGCAAGATCATCGACGTGGCGAAGTACGCCGCGGCGCGGGTCGGCCTGCCCATGGTGGCTGTCGCCACCAACCTCTCGCACGACGGCATCTGCTCGCCGGTGTCCATCCTGGACAACGACAACGGCCGCGGTTCCTACGGCGTCCCCACGCCGATCGCCATGGTGATCGACCTCGACGTGATCAAGGAAGCCCCGGTGCGGTTCATCCGCGCCGGCGTCGGCGACGCGATCTCCAACATCTCGGCCATCGCCGACTGGGAGCTCTCGCACGAGATCACCGGCGAGCCCGTCGACGGCCTGGCCGCCGCCATGGCCCGTACGGCCGGCCAGTCGGTGCTGCGCCACCCGGGCGGATGCGGCGACGACGAGTTCCTCACCGTGCTCTCCGAGGCCCTGGTCCTCACCGGCATCGCCATGTCGATCAGCGGGGACACCCGCCCCGCCTCCGGCGCCTGCCACGAGATCAGCCACGCCTTCGACCTGCTCTACCCGGGGCGCTCCGCGCTCCACGGCGAGCAGGTCGGCCTCGGCGCCGCGTTCGCGATGCACCTGCGCGGGGCCGGGGAGCAGTCCGGCCTCTTCGTCGAGGTGCTGCGCCGGCACGGCCTGCCGGTGACCCCGGAGGAGATCGGCTTCAGCATCGACGAGTTCGTCACGGCCGTCGAGTACGCCCCCCAGACCCGCCCGGGACGTTTCACGGTCCTGGAGCACCTCAACCTGTCCGCCGCCGAGATCAGGGACGCTTACGCCGACTATGCCAAGACCATCCGTAGCTGAACTCCGGCCCGTCGTGCACCCGGCGGGCGTCAAGGACCGGGTCAGTGGCGAGCACTGGGGCGGGCGCCTCTACATGCGCGAGATCTCCCTGCGCATCACCCGCCACCTGGTCACCACCAAGGTCACGCCGAACCAGCTGACCTACGTGATGACCCTGGCCGGTGTCCTCGCTGCCCCCGCCCTGCTGGTGCCGGGCATCTGGGGCGCCGTCCTCGGCGTCGTCATGGTCCAGCTGTACCTGCTGCTCGACTGCGTCGACGGCGAGGTCGCCCGCTGGAAGAAGCAGTTCTCGCTCTCCGGCGTGTACCTCGACCGGGTCGGTGCCTACCTGTGCGACGCGGCGGTGCTGGTCGGGTTCGGCCTGCGCGCCTCCGACCTGTGGGGCACCGGGCGGATCGACTGGCTGTGGGCCTTCCTGGGCACCCTCGCGGCGCTCGGCGCGATCCTGATCAAGGCCGAGACCGACCTGGTCGGTGTCGCCCGCCACCAGGCCGGGAAGCCGGTGGTCAAGGACGCGGCGGCCGAGCCGCGCTCGTCCGGCATGGCGCTCGCCCGCCGGGCCGCGGCCGCGCTGAAGTTCCACCGCCTCGTCCTCGGCATAGAGGCCTCGCTGCTGATCCTCGTGCTGGCCGTCATGGACCAGGTCCACGGCGACCTGTTCTTCTCCCGGATCGGCGTCGCCGTACTCGCCGGCATCGCGATGCTGCAGACGGTGCTGCACCTGGTCTCGGTCCTCGCCTCGAGCAGGCTGCGATGACATCGAACAGCGCGACCGCCCCGATGCGGCTGGGCGCCGTGATCATCACCATGGGCAACCGGCCCGACGAGCTCAAGGCGCTCCTCGACTCGGTGGCCCGGCAGGACGGCGAACCGGTCGAGGTCGTCGTCGTCGGCCAGGGCGTCGAGGTCACCGGCCTGCCCGAGGGCGTGCGCTCCGTCACGCTGCCCGAGAACCTGGGCATCCCCGGCGGGCGCAACGTCGGCATCGAGGCCTTCGGCCCCGGCGGCAGCGACGTGGACGCCCTGCTCTTCCTGGACGACGACGGCCTGCTGGAGCGCACCGACACCGCCGAGCTGTGCCGCCAGGCCTTCTCAGAGGACCCCCGGCTCGGGATCGTCAGCTTCCGGATCGCGGACCCCGAGACCGGTGTGACCCAGCGCCGGCACGTGCCGCGGCTGCGCGCCGCGGACCCGATGCGCTCCTCCCGGGTGACCACGTTCCTGGGCGGCGCCAACGCCGTCCGCACGAGGGTGATCGGGCAGGTCGGAGCGCTTCCGGGGGAGTTCTTCTACGCGCACGAGGAGACCGACCTGGCCTGGCGTGCCCTCGACGCCGGGTGGCTGATCGACTACCGGGCGGACATGGTGCTGCTGCACCCGGCGACCGCCCCCTCCCGGCACGCGGTCTACCACCGTATGGTGGCCCGTAACCGGGTGTGGCTCGCCCGCCGCAACCTGCCCGCCCCGCTGGTCCCGGTCTACCTGGGCGTCTGGCTCCTGCTGACGCTCCTGCGCAGGCCCTCGGTGCCCGCGCTCAAGGCCTGGTTCGGCGGATTCAGGGAGGGATGGACCACTCCCTGCGGTCCCCGCCGCCCGATGAAATGGCGTACGGTCTGGCGGTTGACCCGGCTGGGCCGACCACCTGTCATCTGACAAGCCCGCGTCTGGGAACATGGCGCGATCACGGGCTTCGCGCCACCAGCCTGATGCCCCTCATGCCGCATCTTGAAGACGAAAGTTTCAACTTGTGAGTGACACAACCCACGACGGCGCCCTCGCCACGAGCAGGCCGCCGTCCGACGACGCGGGGCTGAGCCCCGCGGAGCTCGCCAGGAAGTACGGCCTCTCCGTGAGCGGCGCACGGCCCGGTCTGGGCGAGTACGTGCGGCAGCTCTGGGGCCGGCGCCACTTCATCATGGCCTTCTCCCGGGCCAAGCTGGTCGCGCAGTACAGCCAGGCGAAGCTCGGCCAGGTCTGGCAGGTGGCGACCCCGCTGCTGAACGCGCTGGTGTACTACCTGATCTTCGGCCTGATCCTGAACGCGGGCCGGGGCATGGAGAAGGGGGTCTACATCCCCTTCCTGGTGACGGGTATCTTCGTCTTCACCTTCACCCAGAGCTCGCTGATGGCGGGAGTCCGGGCCATCCCCGGCAACCTGGGCCTGGTCCGCGCCCTGCACTTCCCGCGCGCCTCCCTGCCGATCTCGTTCTCGATGCAGCAGCTGCAGCAGCTGCTGTACTCGATGATCGTCGTGGTGGTCGTCACGGTCGGCTTCGGCAACTACCCGAGGCTGTCGTGGCTGCTGGTCATCCCGACCCTGGTGCTCCAGTTCGTCTTCAACACCGGCCTCGCGCTGGTCTTCGCGCGGATGGGTTCCAAGACCCCCGACCTCGCGCAGCTCATGCCGTTCATCACGCGTACGTGGATGTACGCCTCGGGCGTCATGTTCTCGATCAGCGGGGCGCTCGAGGAGAGGGACGTGCCCGCGTGGGTCTCGGACGTGCTCCAGTGGAACCCGGCGGCGATCTACATGGACCTGGTCCGGTTCGCGCTGATCGACGAGTACGGACGGGAGAACCTGCCGCCGCACGTCTGGGCGTTCGCGGTCGGCTGGGCCGTCGTGATCGGCCTCGGCGGATTCGTGTACTTCTGGAAGGCTGAGGAGCGTTACGGCCGTGGCTGAGAACACCCGGGGACGCGTCCCCACCGTCATCGCCGACGGCGTCCACATCGTCTACCGCGTCAACACCGGCAGCTCCGGCAAGGGCAGCGCCACCGCGGCGCTCAGCAAGATAATGCGCCGGGGCAAGGGCGACGCGCCGGGCGTCCGCCGGGTCCACGCCGTACGCGGGGTCTCCTTCACCGCGTACCGCGGCGAGGCGATCGGCCTCATCGGCTCGAACGGCTCCGGCAAGTCGACCCTGCTGCGCGCCATCGCGGGCCTCCTGCCCTGCGAGGAGGGCAAGGTCTACACCGACGGCCAGCCCTCGCTGCTGGGCGTGAACGCGGCGCTGATGAACGACCTCACCGGCGAGCGCAACATCGTCCTCGGCGGTCTCGCGATGGGCATGAGCCGCGAGCAGATCAAGGAGCGCTACCAGGGCATCGTCGACTTCTCGGGCATCAACGAGAAGGGCGACTTCATTTCCCTGCCGATGCGCACCTACTCCTCCGGTATGGCGGCGCGACTGCGCTTCTCCATCGCGGCGGCCAAGGACCACGACGTCCTGATGATCGACGAGGCGCTGGCCACCGGTGACCGCAGCTTCCAGGTGCGTTCCGAGAACCGCATCCGCGAACTGCGGGAGAAGGCCGGTACGGTCTTTCTCGTGAGCCACAACAACAAGTCCATCCGTGACACCTGTGACCGGGTGCTGTGGCTGGAAAGGGGCGAGCTCCTGATGGACGGACCCACGGAAGAAGTCGTCTCGGCATATGAGAAGGCGTCCAACGGCTGACGCGGATTCCGCACTCCGCGGCCGGCTTCCGGGGCCCCCTCCGCTCAGCGCGGCGGGGGCCCCGGCATGTCCCGGCATTTCCCCGGCGACATTCAGTGGCGCGACGAATACCCGAGCGGTCCCGGCGGCGTTGTACAGCGTAAGCTGAAGCAGTCCTGAATCGCGGCAAGAGGGGACGATTCCCCGCAGGTGAACGGCCTGGGGCGGCCCGGGTAAAACCCGGGCGGCGTGTCCGAAATAGGATGTATTGGGTCCGCAGTGTAGAACGGGAGATGTGACGGCAATGGCTACGGGAATTCTCCGTCCCCCAGGCACTAGGGCCGTCCCCGCCCCGGGCGGCGGGCGGTGACGCCGGCGGACGGCATCCGCCCCCTGTCCGACACCGTCCACGCGCGCGCCACCCTCGGCAAGGCCGCGTCGGAGAACTTCCCCGTCGCCCCCGTATTCCTGCCCCGTGCCTGGCGGGACGGCCTGATGGCGGTCTACGGCTACGCCCGCCTCGTCGACGACATCGGCGACGGCGACCTCGCCCCCGGCGGACGCGACGCCGTGCTGCTGGGCCTCGACCCCGCCGCCGCCGGCGACCGGCTCGCCCTGCTCGACGCCGTCGAGGCCGACCTGCGGCGCGTGTTCGGCGGCCACGACGGTCCGCCGCGCCACCCGCTGGTGCTGGCCCTCCAGCCCGTCGTCCGCGCCCACGGCCTCACCCCGGAGCCCTTCCTCGGGCTCATCGAGGCCAACCGCCAGGACCAGCGGGTCGCGCGCTACGAGACGTACGGGGACCTGCTCGCCTACTGCGAGCTCTCGGCCAACCCCGTGGGGCGCCTCGTGCTGTCCCTCACCGGCACCAGCACCCCCGAGCGGGTCCGCCGCTCCGACGCCGTCTGCACCGCCCTGCAGATCGCCGAACACCTCCAGGACGTCACCGAGGACCTCGGCCGGAACCGGATCTACCTTCCCGCGCAGGACATGCGGCGTTTCCACGTCACCGAGGCCGACCTCAAGGCGCCGTCCGCCGGTGCGTCCGTACGCTCGCTGGTCGCGTTCGAAGTCGAACGCGCACGCGAACTCCTGAATGAAGGCACCCCGCTGGTGGGTAGCGTGCACGGCAGGCTCCGGCTGCTGCTCGCGGGCTTCGTGGGAGGAGGGCGCGCCGCCCTGAACGCGATCGCGGCCGCCGGTTTCGACGTGGCACCCGGCCCGCCCAAGCCCACCAGGAGCGGCCTGCTCCGCGAGGTGGTCGCCGTCCTGCGCACTGCGCCGAGAAAGGGGTGAGCCCCACCGTGGAGGGCCCCACACACGCGTCCGCCCAGGTCATGGCGGCCTACAGCTACTGCGAGGCCGTCACCGGGTCGCAGGCGCGCAACTTCGCGTACGGCATCCGGCTGCTGCCCACCGACAAGCGCCAGGCGATGTCCGCGCTGTACGCCTTCTCCCGGCGCGTCGACGACATCGGCGACGGCGCGCTGGCGCCCGCCGCGAAGCTGGCCCGGCTGGAGGAGACCCGCGCCCTCCTCGGCCGGATCCGCGCCGAGGAGATCGACGACGACGACACCGACCCCGTCGCCGTGGCCCTCGCGCACGCCGCGCAGCGCTTCCCGATCCCGCTCGGCGGCCTCGACGAACTCATCGACGGCGTCCTGATGGACGTGCGCGGCGAGACGTACGAGACCTGGGACGACCTCAAGGCCTACTGCCGCTGCGTGGCCGGAGCCATCGGGCGGCTCTCGCTCGGCGTGTTCGGCACGGCGCCGGGCGCGCCCGACTCCGCCCGCGCGGCGGAGTACGCCGACACGCTCGGACTCGCCCTGCAACTCACCAACATCCTCAGGGACGTTCGCGAAGACGCCGCCAACGGCCGCACCTACCTGCCCGCCGAGGACCTCGCCAAGTTCGGCTGCTCGCAAGCCCTCCACAGCGACCGGGCGCCCGCGGGCTCCGACTTCGCCGGGCTGGTCCACCACGAAGTCCGCCGCGCCCGCGCCCTGTTCGCCGAGGGCTACCGGCTGCTGCCCATGCTGGACCGCCGCAGCGGCGCCTGCGTGGCCGCCATGGCCGGCATCTACCGGCGCCTCCTCGACCGCATCGAACGGGAACCGGAGGCGGTACTGCGGGGCCGGGTCTCGCTGCCGACCCACGAGAAGGCGTACGTCGCCGTGCGCGGCCTCTCGGGCCTCGACGCGCGCACGATCTCCCGCCAGAGCGCCCGGCGGCGGGCCTGATGACCCTGCCCCCGACCGCCCCGCCGGTCTTCGCCGTGCCCCAGGTCCGCCGCCCGGCCGCGCCCTGGGCCCCGGAGGCAACCGGCCGGCCCCCGGCCGCGTCTCTCCCGGCGGGCTCGGCCCCCGCGCGGGACCGGCAGTACCGGCCGACGGGCGAGCGCACCACCGGGGAGGGCTCATGAGCGGCGGCGACCACCGCACGGAGCAGCGCGCCGTCGTCGTCGGCGGGGGACTCGCCGGGGTCACCGCCGCCCTCGAACTCGCAGGCGCCGGGCTCCAGGTGACCCTGCTGGAGGGCCGCCCCCGGCTCGGCGGCCTCGCCTTCTCCTTCAAGCGCGGTGAGCTCACCGTCGACAACGGCCAGCACGTCTACCTGCGCTGCTGCACCGCCTACCGGTGGTTCCTCGACCGTGTCGACGGCGCGCACCTCGCCCCCGTCCAGGACCGGCTCGACGTGCCCGTCCTCGACGTCGCCCACCCCCGCGGCCCGCGCCTGGGGCGGCTGCGCCGCAGCTCCCTGCCGGTGCCCCTGCACCTGGCCGCCTCCCTGGCCCGCTACCCCCACCTGTCCCTCGCGGAGCGCGCCGGAGTAGGCCGCGCCGCCCTCGCGCTGCGCCGCCTCGACCCCGCCGACCCGGCGCTGGACGGCCTGGACTTCGCGACCTGGCTCGGCCGCTACGGCCAGTCCGCCCGGACCGTCGAAGCCCTGTGGGACCTCGTCGGCATCGCGACCCTCAACGCCACCGCCGACCAGTCCTCGCTGGGCCTGGCCGCGATGGTCTTCAAGACCGGGCTGCTCTCCGAGAACGGCGCGGCCGACATCGGCTGGGCCCGCGTACCGCTCGGCGACCTGCACGACACGCTCGCCCGCAAGGCGCTCGACGCGGCCGGGGTACGGACCGAGCTGCGCACCCGGGTCACCTGCGTCTCCCGTGCGCCCGAGGGGAACTGGCGGGTCGACACCGAGGAGGAGTCCCTCGACGCGGACACCGTCGTGCTCGCCGTCCCCCAGCGCGAGGCCCACGGGCTGCTCCCGCCCGGGGCGCTGGCCGACCCCGACAAGCTCCTCGACATCGGCACCGCGCCGATCCTCAACGTCCACGTCGTCTACGACCGCAAGGTGCTCAAGGCGCCGTTCTTCGCGGCGCTCGGCTCCCCGGTGCAGTGGGTCTTCGACCGCACCGACGCCTCCGGACTCCCCGACGGCGGCCAGTACCTGGCGCTGTCCCAGTCCGTCGCCCAGGACGACATCGACGAGCCCGTCTCGGTGCTGCGCGCCAAGTACCTGCCCGAGCTGGAGCGGCTGCTGCCCGCGGTGCGCGGCGCCAAGGTACGGGACTTCTTCGTCACCCGGGAGCGGACGGCCACCTTCGCCCCCACACCCGGCGTCGGCCGGCTGCGCCCCGGGGCGCGGACCGACACGCCGGGGCTTTACCTGGCCGGTGCGTGGACTGCCACCGGCTGGCCCGCGACCATGGAGAGCGCCGTGCGGAGCGGACTGAACGCGGCACACGCCGCGCTCGCCGCGCTCGGCCGCCCCCGCGAACACCCTCTGCAGGAGGCGGCATGACCACCACCAGCACTACCGGCACAGCACGTACAGGAACCAGAGGAGAGCCAGTGAACCCGGGGAATCCGGCTGTCGAGAACACGGATGCCAGTGTGGGCACGGCCGGAGGGGGCGTGGAGAAGGCGGACACGATCGCCCTCCTGGAACGCGGCCGCACGCTGTCGACTCCCGTGCTCCGCGCCGCCGTCGACCGGCTCGCGGCGCCCATGGACACCGTCGCCGCCTACCACTTCGGCTGGATCGACGCCCACGGCAACCCGGCGGACGGCGACGGCGGCAAGGCCGTGCGCCCCGCGCTCGCACTGCTCTCCGCCGAGGCGGCGGGCGCCCCGCCCGAGGTCGGCATCCCCGGCGCGGTCGCCGTCGAACTCGTGCACAACTTCTCGCTGCTGCACGACGACCTGATGGACGGCGACGAGCAGCGCCGCCACCGCGACACGGTGTGGAAGGTGCACGGTCCCGCCCAGGCGATCCTGGTCGGCGACGCGCTCTTCGCCCTCGCCAACGAGGTGCTGCTGGAGCTCGGCACCGTCGAGGCGGGCCGCGCGGCCCGCCGGCTGACCACCGCCTCCCGCAAGCTCATCGACGGCCAGGCGCAGGACATCTCCTACGAGCACCGCGAACGCGTCAGCGTCGAGGAGTGCCTGGAGATGGAGGGGAACAAGACGGGCGCCCTGCTCGCCTGCGCGGTGTCCATCGGCGCCGTGCTCGGCGGCGCGGACGACCGTACGGCCGACAAGCTGGAGGAGTACGGCTACCACCTGGGCCTCGCCTTCCAGGCCGTGGACGACCTCCTCGGCATCTGGGGCGACCCGGAGGCCACCGGCAAGCAGACCTGGAGCGACCTGCGCCAGCGCAAGAAGTCCCTGCCGGTGGTCGCCGCCCTCGCGGCGGGCGGACCGGCCTGCGAGGAGCTCGCCGAGCTGCTCGCCGCCGACGCCAAGAGCAACGATTTCGAGAACTTCTCGGAGGAGGAGTTCGCGGCCCGCGCGGCGCTCATCGAGGCGGCCGGCGGCCGTCGGTGGACGGCGGACGAGGCGCGCCGCCAGCACGCCGTGGCGATCAGGGCCCTGGACGACGTCGACATGCCGCAGCGGGTCCGCGACCAGCTCGTGGCCCTCGCCGACTTCGTCGTCGTGCGCAAGCGGTGACCGCCACCGGGCGGCGGATATGACTCGCGAGTCGCCGGCCGGCGCGACGTGGCGCCGGCCGACGGCAGACCCCAGCACAGCACAGGACACTGTTCTAAGGGGAAGCCATGACAGCGACGACCGACGGCAGCGCGGAGAGCGCTGGCGCTGGTAGCACGACGACCGAAGCCGGCCCGTGGCCGGGCCGGGTCGGGGACTGGGCCGCCGTGGAGCTGCCCGAGCCCCCGGACGGCAAGGAGCAGGCCGCGTACGGCGCCGCCGCGCGAGCGGTCCGCCAGCTGCTGGGCCGCCAGGACCCCGCGGGGTGGTGGAAGGGAACCCTCCAGACCAACGTCACCATGGACGCCGAGGACCTGCTGCTCCGGCAGTTCCTCGGGATCCGGGACGAGGCCACCACCCACGCCGCCGCCCTGTTCATCCGCGGCGAGCAGCGGGACGACGGCACCTGGGCCACCTTCCACAGCGGACCGCCCGAACTCTCCGCCACCATCGAGGCGTACGTGGCCCTGCGCCTCGCCGGGGACGCCCCCGACGCCCCGCACATGGCCCGCGCGTCGGCCTGGATCCGCGCCCACGGAGGGATCGCCGCCGCCCGCGTCTTCACCCGGATCTGGCTGGCGCTCTTCGGCTGGTGGCGCTGGGAACACCTGCCCGAGCTCCCTCCCGAGCTGGTGTTCCTGCCGCCCTGGGTGCCGCTGAACATCTACGACTTCGGCTGCTGGGCCCGCCAGACCATCGTCCCGCTCACGGTGGTCTCCGCGCTGCGCCCCGTCCGCCCCGCCCCCTTCACACTGGACGAGCTGCACGCCGACGCGCGGGAGCCGAACCCCGCCAGGGACCTGGCTCCGCTGGCCAGTTGGGACGGCGCCTTCCAGCGGATGGACAAGGCCCTGCACGTCTACCGGCGCTTCGCCCCCCGCCGGCTGCGCAAGGCGGCCATGGCCGCCGCCGCCCGCTGGATCATCGAGCGCCAGGAGAACGACGGCTGCTGGGGCGGCATCCAGCCACCCGCCGTGTACTCCGTCATCGCCCTGCACCTGCTCGGCTACGACCTCGGGCACCCGGTGATGCGCGCCGGACTGGAATCCCTGGACCGGTTCGCGGTGTGGCGCGAGGACGGCGCCCGGATGATCGAGGCCTGCCAGTCCCCGGTCTGGGACACCTGCCTCGCCGCGATCGCACTGGCCGACGCCGGCCTGCGCCCCGACCACCCGGCGCTGGTCAAGGCCGCGGACTGGATGCTCGGCGAGGAGATCGTCCGCAGCGGGGACTGGGCGGTACGGCGGCCCGGACTCGCCCCCGGTGGCTGGGCGTTCGAGTTCCACAACGACAACTACCCCGACATCGACGACACCGCCGAGGTCGTCCTCGCGCTGCGCCGCATCAGGCATCCCGACCCTGCCCGGGTTGAGGCGGCCATCGCCCGCGGGGTGTCCTGGAACCTCGGCATGCAGTCGAAGAACGGCGCCTGGGGCGCCTTCGACGCCGACAACACCAGCCCCCTCCCGAACAGGCTGCCCTTCTGCGACTTCGGCGAGGTCATCGACCCGCCCTCCGCGGACGTCACCGCCCACGTCGTGGAGATGCTCGCCTTCGAGGGCCGGGCGGGCGACGCCCGGACCCGGCGCGGCATCGCCTGGCTGCTCGCCGAACAGGAGCCCGAAGGAGCCTGGTTCGGCCGCTGGGGCACCAACTACATCTACGGGACCGGGTCGGTGGTGCCGGCCCTCACCGCGGCCGGCCTCGCCCCGGGGCATCCCGCGATCCGGCGAGCCGTGCGCTGGCTGGAATCCGTACAGAACGGGGACGGCGGCTGGGGCGAGGACCAGCGCTCCTACAAGGACCGCTCCTGGGCGGGGAAGGGCGCCTCCACCGCCTCGCAGACCGCGTGGGCGCTGATGGCCCTGCTGTCGGCCGGGGAGCGGGACGCCGTGGCCGTCGAGCGGGGCATCGCCTACCTGGTCGAGACCCAGCAGGCGGACGGCTCCTGGGACGAGCCGTACTTCACGGGCACCGGCTTCCCCTGGGACTTCTCCATCAACTACCACCTGTACCGGCAGGTGTTCCCGCTCACCGCGCTCGGCCGCTACCTGTACGGGGAACCCGGCGCCGCGGCCGGGCCCGCGGCCGTGGAGATCCGGTGACCACCCCGCTGATGGTCGCCTGCGCCCTGCGCATCGAGCAGGCGGCGCTGCGCGGCGCGGGCCGCGGCGCGCCCGACGCGTACGCCCTGCTGCGCACGGGCATGGGCCCGCGCGCCGCCGAGCGGGCCGTGGGCCGGGCACTGGCCCGGCCCGGGATGGGCCGGGCCGCCGTCCTCGCGACCGGGTTCTGCGCCGGGCTGGTCCCCGGCATGAACCCCGGCGACCTGGTCCTCGCCGAGGAGACCCGGGACGCGCACGGGGCCGTCCCGTGCACGGGTACCCCCCTGCTCGCCGAGGCGCTGGCCCGGGCCGCCCCGGGCCGTGCCGTGCACATCGGCGTACTGACCGGATCCGACCACGTCGTCCGCGGCCAGGAGCGCGCGCGGCTGCGCGCCACCGGCGCGATCGCGGTCGACATGGAGTCCGCGGCCACTTTGCGGACCGCCACCCGTGGCAGCGGCCGTCCGGTTGCGGCCGTCCGGGTGGTCGTGGACGCTCCGGAGCATGAGCTCGTCCGTATCGGCACCGTCCGCGGTGGAATATCGGCCTTCCGCGTACTACGTGCCGTACTGCCCGCGTTCTACGAATGGCACCGTTCTTTGCTGCTCCCCAGGAGGTGAGCCAGATGGCCATGCCGCTGCGCCAGACCATCAGGGTCGGGACCTATCTTCTCGAACAGAAGTTGCGGAAGCGTGAGAAGTTCCCGCTGATCGTCGAGCTGGAACCGCTCTACGCCTGCAACCTGGCCTGTGAAGGGTGCGGGAAGATCCAGCATCCGGCCGGGGTGCTCAAGCAGCGCATGCCGGTGGCCCAGGCGGTCGGCGCCGTGCTGGAGTCCGGCGCTCCCATGGTGTCCATCGCGGGCGGCGAGCCCTTGATGCACCCGCAGATCCACGAGATCGTCCGTCAGTTGGTGGCGCGGCGAAAGTACGTCTTCCTCTGCACCAACGCCATGCTCCTGCGCAAGAAGATCGAGAAGTTCACCCCGTCCCCGTACTTCGCCTTCGCCGTGCACATCGACGGCCTGCGCGAACGGCACGACGAGTCGGTGGCCAAGGAAGGCGTCTTCGACGAGGCCGTCGCGGCCATCAAGGAGGCGAAGAGGCGCGGGTTCCGGGTGACCACCAACTCCACCTTCTTCAACACGGACACTCCGCAGACGATCATCGAGGTACTCAACTACCTGAATGACGAACTCCAGGTGGACGAGATGATGATCTCGCCCGCCTATGCCTACGAAAAGGCCCCCGACCAGGAGCACTTCCTCGGCGTGGAACAGACCCGCGAACTCTTCAGGAAGGCCTTCGCGGGCGGCAACCGCAGGCGCTGGCGGCTCAACCACTCGCCGCTCTTCCTGGACTTCCTGGAAGGAAAGGCCGATTTCCCCTGCACGGCCTGGGCCATTCCGAATTACTCCCTCTTCGGCTGGCAGCGCCCCTGCTATCTGATGAGCGACGGCTACGTGCCCACGTACCGGGAACTCATCAACGACACCGACTGGAGCAAGTACGGCCGGGGCAAGGACCCGCGCTGCGCGAACTGCATGGCGCACTGCGGCTACGAGCCGACCGCCGTCCTCGCCACCATGGGCTCCCTCAAGGAGTCCCTGCGCGCGGCCAGGGAGACGGTCGGCGGCAACCGGGACAAGTCGGCATGACGCCGGCCGGACAAGGCCCGGGCGGACAGGGCCCGGGCGGCTTGGGCCCCGGCGGCCTGGGGAAGGGCGGCCGGCACAGTGGCTTCGACCTCGGCGCCCTGCTGGCCGAGCGCGGCGGCGAGCGGTACGAGCTGCACGCCCGGCACCTCAACCACCAGCTGCCCCGGATGCTGCACACCATCGGCTTCGACAAGGTCTACGAACGGGCCGAGGGAGCCCACTTCTGGGACGCCGAGGGCAACGACTACCTCGACATGCTGGCCGGGTTCGGGGTGATGGGCCTGGGCCGGCACCACCCCGTGGTCCGCCGCGCCCTGCACGACGTCCTGGACGCCCAGCTCGCCGACCTCACCCGCTTCGACTGCCAGCCGCTGCCCGGGCTGCTCGCGGAGAAGCTGCTCTCGTACAGCCCGCACCTGGACCGCGTCTTCTTCGGCAACAGCGGCACCGAGGCGGTGGAGACGGCCCTGAAATTCGCCCGGTACGCCACCGGGCGGCCCAGGATCCTCTACTGCGACCACGCCTTCCACGGGCTCACGACGGGGTCGCTCTCGGTCAACGGCGAAGGCGGCTTCCGGGACGGTTTCGCGCCGCTGCTCCCCGACACGAAGGTCGCGCTGGGGGACCTGGGCGCACTGGAGCGGGAGCTGAAGCGCGGCGACGTGGCCGCCTTCGTCGTCGAGCCGATCCAGGGCAAGGGGGTGCTCGCCGCCCCGCCCGGCTTCCTGCTCGCGGCGCAGGAGCTGCTGCGCCGGCACAAGGCCCTGCTGATCGCGGACGAGGTGCAGACCGGCCTCGGCCGCACCGGCGATTTCTATGCGTACCAGCACGAGCCGGGCGTGGAACCGGATCTGGTGTGCGTGGCCAAGGCCCTGTCGGGTGGGTACGTGCCGGTCGGCGCGACCCTGGGCAAGGACTGGATCTTCAAGAAGGTCTACTCGTCCATGGACCGGGTGCTCGTGCACTCCGCGAGCTTCGGCTCCAACGCGCAGGCGATGGCGGCCGGGCTGGCGGTGCTGTCGGTCATGGAGGACGAGGAGGTCGTGGCCCGTGCCCGCGCCGTGGGGGACCTGCTGCGCGGGCGGCTCGCCGCCCTGGTGGGCGAGTACGAGCTGCTGCACGAGGTGCGGGGGCGCGGCTTGATGATCGGCATCGAGTTCGGCCGGCCGTCCTCGCTGGGGCTGCGCAGCCGGTGGACCATGCTGCAGGCGGCCCGCAAGGGGCTCTTCGCGCAGATGGTCGTCGTGCCGCTGCTGCAGAAGCACCGGATCCTCACCCAGGTGTCCGGGGACCACCTCGAAGTGATCAAGCTCATCCCGCCGCTGATCGTGGACGAGCGGGACGTCGACCGGTTCGTCGGCGCCTTCCGGGACGTCATGGACGAGGCGCACGGCGGCTCGGGGCTGATGTGGGACTTCGGCAGGACCCTGGTGAAGCAGGCCGTCGGCAACCGGTGACGGCCTGCGGCGGCGTCGTCAGTCGAGCAGCCGCTCCCGCAGCCGGCCGAGGGTCTCGGGCGTGAGTCCGAGGCCCTGCGCCAGGTAGCGGTCCACACCGCCCCAGTGCCCGTCGATGGTGTCGAAGGCCGCTTCCAGGTACTCGGCGCGGGCATCGAAGAGCGGGGCGAGCAGCTCCATCGCCTCGGGGGAGCGGGCCTCGGCCGACCCGCCGCTGCGGCGTACCCGGTAGCGACGGTGCGGAGCGTTCGACTCCAGGTAGTCCGCCACGATCGCCTCGCGCTCGACGCCCAGCGCGAGCAGGGTGACGGCGATCGACAGGCCCGCCCGGTCCTTGCCGGCCGCGCAGTGCAGGAGGGCGGGCACGCTGTCCTCGGCGAGGGCGTGCACCACCCGGCTGTGCTCGCCGGTGCGGTGCTTGATGATCCCGCGGTACGAGCTCTCCATCCGGGCCGCGGCCTTCCCGTCGCCCAGGATGGCGCGGAGCTGGTCGAGGTCGCCGTCGCGGACCATCTTCCAGAACTCCCGGCCGTCGGCCGGGTCCGAGAGCGGGATGTTGACGTTCCGGACGCCGGGCAGTTCGACGTCCGGCCCCTCCAGGGCGTGGTCGGCGTTGTTGCGGAAGTCGAAGACGGTGTGGAGGCCGAGCGAGGCGAGGAATTCTGCGTCGGTTTCGGTGGCATGCGCGAGATGTCCGCTTCGGAACAGTCGTCCCGCCTTGACCCTTCGCCCGCCGGAAGTCGGCAATCCCCCCACGTCGCGGAAATTGCGCACTCCGGACAGTTCCGGCTCCTGTATCTGCTGGGTCACGGGAACTCCTCCGCTTCGTGGTGGGTCATCTGTCCGAATTAAGCTACTTGGCGCCAACTTGCCATGAACGGCGGCGAGATCGGACGCGGCCCCGTGAGCCAGATCATACGGTGACCGTGCGTGCCTGATCGCGAAGGGTGAATGGCCCGGCCGGAGCGGTTGTTGGCGGTGGGGGCGGGACGCAGGGTGACCGGAATTCCGGCGGTCCCTCATCCCTGTTATTCCGTCAGGGAATTCACGGCTTGTTGTGTACGGCCTTATGGGATTACCTTCGCGATCCATCCGGGTGGACCGCCGAATCCTGCCGCCGCCCGGAAACCGCACCCAACTATTCACGCGCTCGGCAGGAGCGGGGGAACCAGGTAAGCCGCTGTTCCGGATCTTTCCGGGACGGCTCGGGGTTAAGCCGCCCATGTTCCGTTCACGGACGGCCGGACATCTCCAGTCCGAACCCGACAGCTCACCTCGCAGGCGACGGAGAGGAATTCGCCATGTCCGCAAAGGGCAAGCACCGCCGTCCCAAGTCCCGTTCCATCTCCCGCGGTCTCGCCGTCGCCGGCACCGGCGGTGCGGCGCTCGCGCTGCCCCTGATGGGTGCCGCCGGCGCCCAGGCGGCCCCCGCTCCGGCCGCCGCGCCTGCCGCGGCCCCCGCCGTGGCGCCGCAGCTTCCCCTCTCGCTCCAGGCGGCCCCGACCGCCGCCGTGGAGGCCGCGCCGACCGTCTACACGGTCGTGCCCGGCGACTACCTCTCCAAGATCGCCGCAGAGCGCCACCTCTCCGGGGGCTGGGAGCGGCTGTACGCCGACAACCGCGAGGCCGTCGGTACCAACCCCTCCCTCATCCACCCCGGCCTGAAGCTGACCCTGGGCGCGAAGGGCGCGGCGGCCGCACCCGACTCCGCCCCCGCCGCCCCGGCTCCCGCCCCGGCTCCCAAGGCCGCTGCGAAGCCGGCTCCGAAGTCGGCTCCCAAGCCCGCCGAGAAGGTCGCCGAGAAGGCCGCCCCGGTGCAGCGCGAAGCCGCCGCCGAGGCGCCGGCCGCGCAGCGGTCCGCCTCCGGCTTCGTGGCCCCGGTGAGCGGCGGGATATCCACCCAGTACAAGGTCGCCGGCAGCATGTGGTCCTCCGGCTACCACACCGGCGTCGACTTCATCGCCAGCTCCGGCACCACCGTCAAGGCCGTCGGCCCGGGCACCGTGGTCTCGTCCGGCTGGGCCGGCGCGTACGGCAACGAGGTCATCATCAAGCACACGGACGGCACCTACTCGCAGTACGGCCACCTCTCCGTGCTGTCCGTCTCGGCGGGTCAGAGCGTCACCGGCGGCCAGAGCATCGGTCTCTCCGGCTCCACCGGCAACTCGACCGGCCCGCACCTCCACTTCGAGATCCGCACGGGCCCGTCCTACGGCTCGGACATCGACCCGCTCGCCTACCTCCGCTCGAAGGGCGTGAGCATCTGACGGCACCCGCCGCCGGAACGCAGGCACGCGTGAGGCCGGGGCCCCGAGGGGGGTCCCGGCCTCACGTGTACCTATTCCTTATCCCCCGCGTGGTAAAGATCACGGTCCGTCAACCCCTGCTTACGTTGGCGTAGGTCGTGTACGGGAGTGAAGGATGTCGTCTCGTGGCAGCGACGACGACGACACTCAAGACCATCGGCTCGTACGCGGCGATCGGGGACAGCTTCACCGAGGGCGTGGGGGACCCGGGACCCGGGGATTCTTTTCTCGGCTGGGCGGACCGGCTCGCCGTGCTCCTGGCCGACCGGCGTGACGAGCACGACTTCCGGTACGCGAACCTGGCCGTGCGCGGCCGACTCCTCGACCAGATCGTGGCCGAACAGGTCCCGCGGGCCAAGGAGCTCGCGCCCGACCTGGTGACCTTCTGCGCGGGCGGCAACGACATCATCCGGCCCGGCAGCGACCCCGACGACGTGGCGGAGCGGTTCGAGGCCGCCGTCGCCGACCTTACCGGGGCCGTCGGCCACGTCATGATCACCACCGGCTTCGACACCCGGGGCGTGCCGGTCCTCAAGCACCTGCGCGGCAAGGTGGCGACGTACAGCGCGCACGTCCGCGCCATCGCCGACCGCTACGACTGCCCGGTGCTCGACCTCTGGTCGCTGAAATCCGTACAGGACCGGCGGGCCTGGGACGCCGACCGGCTGCACCTGTCACCCGAGGGGCACACGCGGGTCGCACTGCGCGCCGCCCAGGTGCTGGGGCTGGAAGTGCCCGCCGACCCCGACCAGCCGTGGCCGCCGGAGCGGCCGCGCGGCTCGGTGGACGTGACCCGGGACAACATCCAGTGGGCGCGCGAGCACCTGGCGCCGTGGATCGGCCGACGGCTGCGCGGGGAGTCCTCCGGGGACCACGTGGAGGCGAAGCGACCGGACCTGCTCCCGTTGTAGGGGGCGACCGGCGGTGCGGACGGGAGCCGCGAGCGGAATCCTCCGGGGCGCGTGTGCGTTGGGATGGTCGTAGTGCGACGACCGTCCTGACCCCATCCTCCCAGGAGGCGCTTTGACCGGCTCCCGTCCCTTGCGTCCACGGCTGCGTGCCCTGCGGCCCGAAGCCTTCGGCGCGGACCCGTCCGGCGCCCGGCTGGAGAGGATCCGCCGCTCGCCGAACTTCGCCGACGGCGTCTTCCAGAATCCGGTCGGGGCCCGGACCAGGCCCTCGGGGTCGATGGCGGAGTTCGCGAAGATCTACTTCCACAAGGAGGAGCGGCTCCGGCGCAATCCCGGCGCGCCGATCCCCGTGTACCCGACGACGCTCGCGGAGCTGGCGAAGCCGCCCGTGAGCGGTCTGCGGCTCACCTGGATGGGCCACTCCAGCGTGCTCGCCGAGATCGACGGCCGACGGGTGCTCTTCGACCCCGTGTGGGGCGAGCGGTGCTCCCCCTTCCCCTTCGCCGGCCCCAAGCGGCTGCACCCCGTGCCGGTGCCCCTGGCCTCGCTGGGGACGGCCGACGTGGTGGTGATCTCGCACGACCACTACGACCACCTCGACCTGCCGACGATCAAGGCGCTGGCCGGTACGGACACGGTCTTCGCCGTCCCGCTGGGCGTCGGCGCGCACCTGGAGCGCTGGGGCGTACCGGCCGACCGGCTGCGCGAGCTGGACTGGAACGAGAGCACCGAGGTCGCCGGGCTCTCGCTGACGGCGACCCCCGCCCGGCACTTCTGCGGACGCGGGCTGCGCAACCAGCAGAACACCCTGTGGGCCTCCTGGGTCGTCGCGGGCGACGAGCACCGCATCTACCACAGCGGGGACACCGGATACTTCCCCGGCTTCAAGGAGATCGGCGCCGAGCACGGGCCGTTCGACGCCACGATGATCCAGATCGGGGCCTACTCGGAGTACTGGCCCGACATCCACATGACCCCCGGGGAGGGCATGCGCGCCCACCTCGACCTCCAGGGCGGAGCCCCGCGCGGCACGATGATGCCGATCCACTGGGGCACCTTCAACCTGGCCCTCCACCCGTGGGACGAACCGGGCGAGGGCACCCTGGCCGCGGCCGAGGAGACCGGATCGGCCATCGCCCTGCCGATCCCGGGCCAGCCCTTCGAGCCCGGCTCCGCCGATGCCCCGGCGGAACCCTGGTGGCGGCCCTTCGTGGCGGGCGCCGCGGTCACCCCGGCCGCGACCCCGCATCCGGTCACGGCGGCGCGGCCGCACGCCGTGATCCGCGAGGAGCCCGAGGCCGTCGGGTCCTGACGTACCGGGGCCCCGCGGCCGGGCGGCCCCGCCCCTCGGCTGCGGGGCCGCTGGGAGCCGGGCGAGCCCGGAGCGGGCGTGCGCGAGGTGGGCGTGCCCGAGGTGGGCGTACCCGAGGTGGGCGTACGCCCGCGGCGGGCGCGACGCCCCGGCCGTCGGGGGCGGGGGCACGGGGGCGGGGGCACGGGGCGCGGGAGCGGGTAGGCAAGGCGGCCCGGGAGCCCGGCGGCACGGGGCCGTTGCCGGTCCTCGCGGGAGGCGCCCCGGCGGATTCGGGCGGCTGTGCGAGCGCTCCACCGGGAGCGGGAAGCACCCCCGTGAACTTCCCCAACTGACCGTCCGGGTCGGGATGGTGCGGTCTAGCGTGGGTATCCGGTGATCAACACCGGGCCCCGGGAACGCTGGGGGCCGGGCCCCACGTACCGAGGACGCCGATGTCCGGACTCCGCGCCGCCCGCCACGCCCCGTCGAGACACGCCGTCACCGGTCCGGCCCGGCAGATACGCCCCCAACTGGTCCGCGCCGCCGTGCTGCCGACGCTCGCCGCCGGGCTCAGCGGCGCCGCCGCGGTCATCTTCACCCTCCAACTCGGCGGGGGAGCAGGCGAACGGGACGCCCGGCTCTGGCCGGTGCTCACCGGCTGCGCCCTGCTCGTCCTGGGAGCCCTCGCCGCCGCCCTGCTCGGGGCCCAGCGGGCGGCCAAGGCCGTCCGGGACCGGTGCGAGGCACTGCGCCGCTCCAGTGCGCGCGGACGCCAGGAACTGCGGACGGCCGCCGACCGGCTGGAGCGGGGCGAGACCCCGCCCCGCCCCGTGCGCGGCGGACCGACCGGACCACCGCTCGGCACCGACCCGGCGGGCGTGGACGAGTTCTGGCTGCTCTCCCAGGAGCTGCGCGGCGCCCGCGAACAGGCCCACACGGCGCTCGTACGGCTGGCCGGCCCGGCCGCGCCGTCCGACAGCGAGCGCAAGGTCGAGGTCTTCGTCAACCTCGCGCGCCGGCTGCAGTCCCTCGTCCACCGCGAGATCTCGCTGCTGGACGGCCTGGAGGACACGGTCGAGGACCCGGACCTGCTCAAGGAACTCTTCCACGTCGACCACCTGGCCACCCGCATCCGCCGCCACGCCGAGAACCTCGCCGTGCTCGGCGGCGCCGCGTCCCGCCGTCAGTGGACCCGGCCCATCGACCTGAGCGAGGTGCTGCGCTCCTCCGTGGCGGAGGTCGAGCAGTACACCCGGGTCAAGGTCGTGCCCCCGGCGGGCGGCAGCGTACGCGGCCACGCCGTGGCGGACGTGGTACACCTGCTGGCCGAACTGGTCGAGAACGCCACGGTGTTCTCCGCACCCGACACCGATGTGGTGCTGCGCGCCGAACGGGTCACCGCCGGGATCGCGGTCGAGGTGGAGGACCGCGGGCTGGGCATGCCGGCCGAGGAACAGCACCGGATGAACGCCCTGCTCGGCGACCCCGACCAGTTCAGCGTCCGACACCTTCTCGCCGACGGGCGGATCGGCCTGTTCGTGGTCTCCGCGCTGGCCCGCCGGCACGGGATCGCCGTCGAGCTCAAGTCCAACATCTACGGCGGCGTGCTCGCCGTGCTGGTGCTGCCTCAGGAGCTGCTGGGCGCGGAGGCGCCGAGCGCCGCCGACGCGGCGGGTGGCTCCCGGGCCACCTCGTGGGGGACCGGGGAGTCGGCGGCGGTGCCGCCGCTGGAGCCGGTGCGGGTGACCCCGCCGCGCGCGGACCCGGAGCCCCTGCCGGGGCGAGGGGCGCCAACCGGGGCCGGGGCCGGGGCCTGGTGCGCCGGGGCCGCCGGCCCTGCCCCGGCCGTGAACGGGCCCGCGCCCGTTCCGCGGGCCGCCCCCGACCCCGCTCGCGGGCCGCGCCCGCAGACCGCCCCGGGACCCGGCACCGCGCCCGGGGCCCCGCGGGAGCCTGCGGCCGGGATCCGGTCCGGGGCAGCGCACGCGCACGCGCCCGCGCGGGAAGCTGGGATCGGGGTGCAGTCCGGTGCCCCGCACGCGCCTGGGGCCGGGATCAGCTCCGGGATCGTGTCCGAGCCGGGGGCCGGGAGCCGGATTCGGCCTGGTGATGTGCCTGAGTGGGAGTCCGGGCCCGGTACGCGGTTCGGGCAGTCCGGTCCTGGGCCCGCAGCCCGGCCCAAGCACGCCTCGACGACGCCCGTGGGCGTGCCGAAGGCCGGGAGCGAGTCGCGGCCGGGGGGTGGGCCCGGGCGGGGGGCCGGTCGCCGGTCGGAGTCGGAATCCTCGGTCGGGGTGCAGCCCGGTGGCGGGACCGCGCCCGGGCCTGGGGCCGGGATCAGCTCCGGGATCGTGTCCGAGCCGGGGGCCGGGAGCGGGATTCGGCCTGGTGATGTGCCTGAGTGGGAGTCCGGGCCCGGTACGCGGTTCAGGCAGTCCGGTCCTGGGCCCGCAGCCCGGCCCGCGCAGGCGCCGACGACGCCCGTGGACGGGCCGGAGGCCGGGAGTGGATCGCGGCCGGGGAGTGAGCCCGGGCGGGGGGCCGGGATCTTGTCCGAGGCGGGGGACGGGGCCGGGATGCGGTTCGGGGGCGCGCCCGCGCGTGCGTCCTCGGCCGCGCCGTTGCCCGTGCGCCGGGCCGGGGGCGGAGCCACGGAAGCCGTGGCCATGCCGCTGCCCGCGCCCCGGGCCGGGGACGGAGCCTCGGCTCCGGCGGTGGGCGCGCCCCGGTCCGGTCCCGCCGGGCCGTGGGGCGAGCCCGGGACCACGGAGGCGGAGCGGCCGCCGCTGCCCAGGCGGCGGGCCCAGGAACACCTCGCGCCCCAGCTGCGCGAGGCGCCCGCCCCGCGGCGGTCCGCCCGCACCGGTCAGCCCGTGCACGACCCCGGCCTGATGGCCGCCTTCCAACGGGGCTTCGGCCTCGCCCAGTCGGAGAAGCAGGTATGACCCCGACCCCTCACCTCAGCAAGGAGCGCACCCCCATGGGCGGCGAAGTGGCGACGAAGACCGGCAACCGGCTCCCGGACCTCGACTGGCTGCTCAGCGGCCTGGTGCAGCGCGTGCCGTACACGCGCAGCGCCGTACTCCTCACCGCCGACGGCCTCGTCACCTGCGTGCACGGCCTCGACGCGGACAGCGCCGACCACCTGGCGGCGCTGGCGTCCGGGCTGTACTCGCTCGGGCGCAGCGCCGGATCCCGCTTCGCGGACGGCTCGGAGGTCCGCCAGGTCGTCGTCGAACTCGACACCGCGCTCGTCTTCGTGTCGGCCGCCGGCGCCGGCACCTGCCTGGCCGTCCTCGCCGACCGCGAGGCCGACGCCGGAGTGCTCGGCTACGAGATGGCGATGCTGGTCAAGAGCGTGCGTCCGTACCTGGCGGCCCCACCGCGTCGGCCCGTCGCCGACCCGGAGCGATGAGGGGCCGCGCGAGGGGGGTGCCGAAGGCCACGCGTGACACACCCTGGCTCGACGACTCGGCGGGCCGGGTGATGCGCCCGTACACCGCCAGCGGCGGGCGGACCCGGCCGGGAGTCGCACTCGACCTGCTCTCGCTCGTGACCGCGACGGGGGTGCGGCCGCGCATCCCCCTGGGGGCGGAGCACGCCCTCGCCCTGCGGCTGTGCGCGGGGACCGCGGCGGTCACCGTCGCAGAGGTGGCCGGACAACTGCGGCTGCCCGCGGTGGTGGTGAAGGTGCTGCTGTCCGATCTGATGGAACACGGGGCCGTCGTGGCGCAGGCCCCGCGGTTCCCGGGCGGCCGCTCGTTCGCCGCCGATGACCAGTCCCTGCTCCGGGCGGTGCTCGATGGTCTCCACAAACGGCTGTGACGCGGCCGTCCCCGACTCCGTGCCCGCGACGCTGAAGATCCTGGTCGCGGGCGGGTTCGGGGCGGGGAAGACCACCTTCGTGAGCGCGGTGAGCGAGATCGAGCCGCTGAGCACGGAGGAGTTGGTGAGCGACCTCAGCCGGACCGCCGACCGGCTGGACGGGGTCGAGGCCAAGGCCACGACCACCGTCGCGCTGGACTTCGGCCGGATCACGCTCGAACAGGGCCATGTCCTCTACCTCTTCGGCACGCCCGGGCAGCACCGCTTCTGGTTCCTGTGGGAGGAGCTGTGCGCGGGCGCGCTCGGGGCGGTGGTGCTCGCCGACACCCGCCGCCTCGCGGACTGCTTCCCCGCCGTGGACTTCTTCGAGCGGCGCGGGATCGGCTTCATCGTCGCCGTCAACGAGTTCGACGGCGGTCACCGCTACGGGCCCGCCGAGGTGCGCGAAGCGGTGGGGCTCGGGCCCGAGGTGCCCGTCGTACGGTGCGACGCACGCCTGAACAGTTCCGGAACGGGCGCGCTGGCCGCGCTCGTCCGCCATCTCCTGTGCATGTTCAAGGAAAGCGCCTGCACAGTCAGCTCTTCGTCTTCGGAGTCGGGGGAACCGCCATGACGTACTACGAATCGACCGGACACCTGCTGCTCACGCCCGTGGACCGGGAGGCGCCCGCGCGCGTCGTCCGGCTGCGCGAACTGGGCCTGGGCGAGCGGGCCGACGCCGAACTGGACGCCTTCGCGAGGCGCGTCGCGGACGCGCTCGCCGCCCCGTACGCGGGGGTCAACTTCATCGGGGAGGAACGGCAGTTCTTCGCCGGGCTGCACCACGCGCCCGAGGCGCCGGCCAGCGACTACCCGGCGCGGGTACTGGCCAGGGACCACGGCTACTGCCCGCACGTGGTGGTGCGGCGGCGGGCCCTGGTGCTGGAGGACGTACGGGACTTCGCGCGCTTCGCGGGCAACGCGGTGGTCGACGGGAGCGGCGTGCGCTCCTACGTCGGCGCGCCGCTGACGGACCGGCGCGGGATCGTGCTGGGGACGGTGTGCGCGGTGGACGTGGTGCCGCACCGGTGGGGGACGGAGGGGCTCGCGAGCGTGAAGGCGCTGGCGGCGGAGCTGGTGGAGCTGGTGCACGCCAGGGAGGACCGGCGGCGGACCGCGTGAGGCGGGGTGAGGCGGGGTGAGGCGGGGTGAGGCGGCGTGACGCCGTGAGTCTGGGGAAGGCGGTGCGGTGCGGGGGCAGTGCGGTGCGGGGCGGCGGATGTCAGTGCCGGGGTCTACGGTCGTGGACGAGGGTTCACCAGTGGCCGGAGAGGAGTCGCGCGATGGGCACCACCGCGCAGGACGTCCGTACGATCGCGCTGTCGCTGCCGGACAGCAGCGAGAAGCTCGCCTGGGGCATGCCGACCTTCCGGGTCGGCGGAAAGATCTTCGCTGCGCTCGGTGACGACGACACCTCGATAGGGGTGAAGTGCCCCAAGGAGGACCGGGCCGAGCTGATCGCGGCGGAGCCCGGCAAGTTCTTCGTGCGCGAGGGCCACGACGACAACTATGCCTGGCTGCGGGTCCGCCTGCAGGCGGTGGAGGACGAGGGCGAACTGCGCTCGATCCTGATCGACTCCTGGCTCCAGGCGGCCCCGAAGCGGCTCGCGGCGGCCCATCCGGAACTGTCGGCGGCCGGCGCGGGCTGACGGGCGGTGGGGGGTGTTCACTTCGGCGCCCGGAATCCCGTGATGCGCTCCCGCAGGGACCGCGGGTCCAGGCCGTGCGCGGCGGTGTGCTCGTCGATGGTGCCGTAGCGTCGCAGTTCGGCCCGTCCCACGCCCAGGCCCAGCACCCGGTGGGGTGTGTGGGCCAGGGCGTCGTTCGCCGCGGCCGTGGACGTGCCCGCGAGGTAGGGCTCGACGAGGACCACGTCGGCCGCGGCGCGGCCGGCCGCCTCGCGCACGGCCGCGCCGTCGAAGGGGCGGACGGTAGGGGCGTACAGCACCGTGAGGTCCAGGCCCTCGGTCGCCGCCAGGACGTTGTCCAGCAGCGGTCCGACGGCGACCACCACGCCCGCCCGCCCCTCCCGTACGGTCTGGAACCGCAGGCCCTCGACCGGACGCGGGGCCGCGTTCGACTGCTGGGAGAGCCGGACGTACACCTTGTCGTCCCCGGCGGCGTACGCGTGGCGCAGGAGCGCCTCCGCCTCGTCCGGGTGGCCCGGGACGTGGACCGTCCAGCCGTCGAGGGTGTCGAGCAGCGCCACGTCGCCCGGCGCCATGTGCGTGTAGCCGCCGGCCGGCCAGTCGTAGCTGGCGCTCGCACTGACGAGCACGCCACCCGTGCCCTGGTGCCCGAAGTCCAGCTTGACCTGCTCGAACGGCCGCTCCACGAGGAAGCTGGCGAAGGTGTGGACCACCGGCCGCAGGCCGGTGAGGGCCAGGCCGCCGCCGACTCCGACGAGGAGCTGCTCCCTGATCCCGACGTTGACCACCCGGTCCGGGTGCCGCCCCTGGGCGGGCCGGAAGCCGTCCATGGTGATCTCCGCGAGCACCAGGGTCAGCCGGGGATCCTCGTCGAGAAGGTCCGACGTGACCGTGATGAAACGCTCCCGCATGGTGTCCATGTCTGTCTCCCGCCCTCAGAACTTCTTCTCGACACGGGCGACCACGACGTGCGGCCGGCCGGGATGCGGTTCGGTGAACGCGGCGTGCAGCGCGGCATGGTCCCGCCCGTCCACGGTGGCCGCGGACCAGCCGGCCGCCTCGAAGCGGGCCGCGATCCCGCCGGGCCAGCCGTGCGTCGCGGAGTCGTTGTCGATCACCACCGTGTGCAGCCGCTCCAGGCCGGCGGAGCCCGCGTAGGCGAGCGCCTCGTGGTTGCTGCCCTCGTCCAGCTCGGCGTCCCCGATCAGCACCCACACCGCCGGCTCGTCCAGTCCCTGGGCGCGCAGCCCGAGCGCGCTGCCCACGGCGAGCGGCAGTCCGTGCCCGAGGGACCCGCTGCCGATCTCCACACCGGGAACGAGGGTGCGGTCCGGGTGGTGCCCGAGCGGGGAGTCGTACGAGCCGAAGCCGGGCAGCCACTCGACGGGGAAGAACCCCTTGGCGGCGAGGACGGCGTAGTACGCCATCGGCCCGTGCCCCTTGGACAGCAGGAACCGGTCCCGCCCGGCGTCCTCGGCGGTCCCGGGCGTCACCCGCAGCACCCGGTCGTAGAGCACCCACAGCACGTCGAGTGTGGAGGTGGCGGCGGGGCCGTGCTTCTCGGCCCCGGTCATGAGGCCGATGAGCCGGCCCAGATCCTCGTAGCGGACACCCGTGTCCGCGGTTGCCTGTGTCATGCACCGATCGTGCAACCTCAAGTGCGGTCGAGGTCAAGAAGCTCCCGCCGCGGACCGGGGAGCGGAAAGGTGCGCGCGGCCACCCCGCGAAGTGCGGTATTGTTCTCCTGCGCGTGAAACCAGGGGAAACCCCAGGTCAGCGGGCATCGGGACGTGGCGCAGCTTGGTAGCGCACTTGACTGGGGGTCAAGGGGTCGCAGGTTCAAATCCTGTCGTCCCGACTCGAAAGAGTCGCAGGTCAGGGGCCGTTTTGGAGCAATCCAAAACGGCCCCTTGATCGTTTCTGGGGGCCGGTTGGGGCCGGTCGGGGACCAGTGCGCTTGACCGCGTCAGCCGGCGGCCACGAGCCGCACGGTCGGCGCCGCCGCTCTCCAGGCGGCGCTGGAACAGCGGGCTCCCACGGCCACACGCGACTGGTCGAAGTGGCGGTTTCCGTACTCCTCGGCCCTTCTCGCTGCACGGACCTGGCCCACGCCGAGTGGCAGAAGTCCCCGTCGACCCGGAGGCGGGGAAGGCGCAGCCCGAGCCGACCGGCTGCCTCCATGTGCGGCCCGCCCGCGCCGATCGAGTCCGTGGGCGTGACGCGCAAGGTTGCCCTTCCCGAGGGTTCCGACGCATGGGGCGTCAGGAGCCCTGCCCGACGGTGTTCCTGACGGGAGGGCACCTGGGCGCCGATGTCGTCGAGAGGGCTGACCCCACCCGTTCCTCCGCTCCTTCGGCGTGATGGCCGCGACTCGGGGACGCGACCACCAGGCGTCGTGGGAGGCGCCGTCGCGGCTGTGGGCCTCCGTGTCGCCGCCCCTTGTCATTCTGGCGGCGAATAGTTCTCACCGAGATGAAAGGAGAGCGTCGTGAATGATGCATAGATGCTCGATTGACGCCACAAAGCGAGCAGTACTGGGATTTTTGATCGGATGATCGGCCTACCTGAATAAAGTTGCGATTACCGGACTGGTATATGCGGTTCCCAGTTGCGGCGTCCATGGAAAGAGCGGCTGATTGCAGGGACATGTCAGAGATTGATGTAGCGGCACCGCGCCGGAAACCATCAAGAGCGTCGGGGCTCGACCTGGCCAGGGCACTCACCGAGGTGTCGCAGGACCGGCTCTCCGGGGCGCTGATGGTGACGGGGGAACCCGGAGGGTCCTTCCACCTTCGGCGTGGCGCCCTCGTCGAAGTGGCTTCACCCGGCGCCCCGGGGGTCGAGACGCTACTCCTGCGCTCGGGCCGGGTGAGCGAGGCCGACTGGGCGTCGGTCACCCGGTCATGTGCCGCAGACGGTCGCGTCGGAGCCGCACTGATCACCCAGGAACTGGTCGGCAGCGCGGAACTGCAGCTGATGTGTGTGATGGCCGCGCTGGACGGAGCCCTGGCCGTGGGGATGGGACGGATCAACGACTTCGCCTTCGACCGGGATGCCCACACCTGTCGCCTGGCTGCCCCGGATGGCATCGAACCGGAATGGCTGGTGGAGGAAGCGGGAAGGCGGATCCGGGTCCTCGGTGTTCTTGCGCAGTCCCTCTCTCCGTTCCGCAGCCGGCTCGCCCGGACCTCTGCCGGCTCAGCATGGCTCGCCAACACGGCCGCGGGTGAGCGCAGGGAGATCCTGCTGCGGGCCAACGGCCGCCGCAGCGTCCGGGACATCGCCTTCCTCCTCGGCCGGAGCCTGTACGCGGTCACCGTCGAGGTGTCGCGGCTGATGGGCGAAGGCCTGTTGGAGACGGTGGCCTCGGCCGATGCCCAGAGCCCCGCAGCAGCGCACCCGCCTCCCGATCCCGTCGGCGGCCGGCCCGTGCAGACGCAGCTGCCGCATCGCCTTCCTGGTGCGAGCGGCATCACGGGGGTACTGCCGCTGAGGCCCGTGGCCGACTGCTGGCGGCCCCCGCCGGCGCTACTCGCCGAAGACCGGGCCCTCGGCGGAAACCGTTGAGCCCACTGACAGGTAACACCTTGAGCACGACAGGAGATTCGTGACAACCAGGAATGCGCAGCTCGCCACCGAGATGCGGGAACTTCGGGACCGGGTCGTCGGCGTCACTGACGTCGTCGTGGCCTCCGTCGACGGTCTGCTGATCACGGCCGAGACCGACGACGTCGCGGATCCGGAGTGCCTGGCCGCACTCACCGCGGCGACCCTCAGCATCGCCCGCCGCGCCGGGTCCATAACGAGCAAGGGGATGCTCCACCACACCGTGTCGCGGTACACCGACGGCTACCTCGTCGCCCATGCCGTCGGCGACATGGCCCTGATCGGGGTGCTCGGCGACACGGGCCTGGACATCGGGCGCCTCCACGCCGAGACGCAGGCCTTCCTGCAGCGCCTGAGCACGCTGCTCACCTCGGCGGACACGCGACCTGCGGGCAGCTGACCGGTGAGCTGGAACAACAACACGGACAACGAAGGAGCGCGATGAGCAGGGCAGAGGCCCAAGGAAGCCAGAGCATGTCCGAGCGGGTCGAAAGCCTGGTCAAGAGGATGCGCTCGGAGGTTCCCGAATGTGTGGCCGCGGGGGTCATCGACATGTCGACCGGCATGCTGCTGTCCGTGGAGACCGTCGACTCGCACCCGGCGGAAGTCCTCGACATGCTGGCGGCGGCGACCCTGGACATCTTCCAGGGCCGCAATGTGGTGATGATCGAGGGAATCTTCAAGGAGCGCCGCGGGATCGTGAGCGACCGTCACTACTTCCAGGAGATCCTGGTCAACAGTGACAACCTGACTCACCTCTTCCTGCGGATCGACAGCGCCGACGAGGTGGTCGCCGTGGTCGTGTGCCGCAAGACCGTGAATGTGGGCATGCTCTTCGCGCAGGCCCGCCGGGTCCTGAGGGAAAACGGACACCTGTAAGTCGTACCAGGGGGACTTCCCCCCGTTAGCTTTTCCGTGGCTCCGCAATGGAGCCTCCGGCCTTCGGGTCCGGCATGACTTCCCCCCCTGTCGGTGATGGTCCGAGGGGTGGTGTCACCGGTCCCGGAGGCATCGACGGAACGCTGAGGCAACCGGCCCTGCCTGCGAACTCAAGATCGTGCAGGCCCGTGACGGCAGCCCTCCATCTCGTGAACCTCCACGGAGAACCGTTCTGCAAGGACGGAGTTCAGGTGCTCCGCATGCGCACCCAGCCATGGGTGCGCGCCAGGGAACTGCGCCGTCAGTTCGACGAGCACGTAGTCCTCGGAGCCATCAGTCGGCCCGCCACAGACACAGCAACGGAGGCGCCGGCTCACCGCACCCGTCCGCTCCGGTCCGTTCCCGCCTACTGCCACCGTCTCCCTGAGCGACCAGGGCGACGGCCTCGCGTTCGCGGCCGGTCAGGTCTTCCAGTGCCGTGCGGGTCCCGGTGTCGCAGGGGTGCGGCTGGGTGAGGTACCGGTTGATCGGCTTGCGGGTGATGGAGGGGGCGAGCAGGGCGTCGCCTCGGGCGGCGACGCGCACAGCGTGCAGGAGCCTCGGGCGCCTCGGCGCCACCACCGGCGCGCTCCTCGGCCTCGCCGGCGTGATCATCGCCTGGCGCACCCTGGCGCACCCTGACCCGCCCGACCCGTCGCCCAGGCGCCGTGCCGGCCGTGGCGGCGGGGCTGACCGGTCTGGCCCTCGGCGGCCTGGTCGCGGCCACCGCCAAAGGCGACCTCGGCACGGGCAACGGCCTGGGCGGCGCCTACGCGGCCCTGTTCCTCGGGCTGATCGCCACGAGCCTCGGCTGCTGGGCACCGTCCCGCTCCCGCCGTACCTGCTGACGGCCGGATCCGGTCGCCACGATCACCGCCCTGGCGCGGCGGACGGTGCCCTCGGAGACGGTGACTTCCTTGATCGTGCCGGTCAGATCGGCGGAGACGATGCCGTCGTCGATCATCTCGCCACCGAACTTGGCGCTCACGCCTGCCGCTTGGCGTCGATTTCGGCGATGAGGCCCTCGATGAGGCCCTTGATCTCGTCGCGGATGGGGCGCACGGCCTCCACGCCCTGGCCGGCCGGGTCCTCGAGCTGCCAGTCGAGGTAGGTCTTGCCTGGGAAGTACGGGCAGGCGTCCCCGCAGCCCATGGTGATGATGTAGTCGGACGCCCGGGCGGCCTCGGGGGTGAGGATCTTCGGCTTCTGGTCGGAGATGTCGATGCCCAGCTCGGCCATGGCGGCGACGGCGGAGGGGTTGATCTGCTCGCCGGGGACGGAGCCGGCGGAGCGGACCTCGACGCGGTCGCCGGCGAGGTGCCGCAGGAATCCGGCCGCCATCTGGGAACGGCCCGCGTTGTGGATGCAGACGAAGAGGACGGACGCGGCAGGGGTGGAGGACATCGTTCTTCCTTGGGGATCAGCCAACTGCGGGGATAGGAGGTGTCGGGCGCCGGGCTCGGTGAGCGGGTCGGCGATGTGGGCGTCGATGGCATCGCGGATGTCGCGGATGTCGCGGACGACCGTGATCGGCGTTCCGTCGGGGGTGGCCGCGGGCCGGTCGAGGCAGCGGCGGCCGGGGACGATGGGGCAGGAGCCAATAAGGTCAGCTCGGACTGGTGTCAGCCCCAGCTGATGTGACAGTATCAGCACATGATGATGTCAGTCGACACTGAACTGATCCGGGTGCTGGCCGACCCGCTCAGGCTCCAGATCGTGACCCTCCTCGCCAGGGAAACGCTCTGCACCACCCACCTCGTGGAGGAGACGGGGGCCAAGCAGACGAACCTCTCCAACCACCTGAAGGTGCTGCGCGAGGCCGGTGTCGTGGATACGGAGCCATGCGGACGGTACATCTACTACCGCCTGCGCCCGGAAGTCATAGAAGCCATCGCCGGTCAGTTCGCCGACCTCGCCCAGGCCGCGCGAGCCACCGCCGAAGAGAACCTCAAGCGGTCCTGCCCGTAGCCCACTCTGCCTCACCTGCCCGAGGAGAACCCGTCTTGACCGCCACCGAGCCCGTCGCCGCCCCCGCAGCGGAGAGCGGCACAGCCGCCGGCGCGCCCCAGCCCGCCCCCGGCGCGACCCCGCCCCGCACCCCGCTGATCGCCCGCGCCGCCGCCGAGCTCGTCGGCACCGCGGCCTTGGTCGCGATCGTCGTCGGCTCCGGCATCCAGGCCACCGAGCTCACCCAGGACGTGGCGCTTCAGCTGCTGGCCAACTCGACCGCCACGGTCTTCGGTCTCGGCGTGCTGATCGCGCTGCTCGGCCCGGTTTCCGGCGCCCACTTCAACCCGGCCGTCACCCTGGCCGAGTGGTGGACCGCCCGCCGCGGCGGCGCCGGGGTCACCGCCCGCGAGCTCGCTGTCTACGTGCCTTCGCAGATCGTCGGTGCGATCGCGGGCGCGATCCTCGCGGACGCGATGTTCGGCGAGCCGCTGGTGAAGTGGTCCACGCACGACCGCTCCGCCGGAAACCTCCTCCTCGGTGAGGTGGTCGCCACCGCCGGGCTGATCCTGCTGATCTTCGGCCTGGCCCGCACCGACCGCCTCCGCTTCGCGCCCGTCGCGGTCGCCTCGTACATCGGTGCCGCGTACTGGTTCACCTCGTCCACTTCCTTCGCCAACCCGGCGGTGACCATCGGCCGCGCCTTCACCGACACGTTCGCGGGCATCGCCCCGGCCTCGGTGGCCGGCTTCATCGGCATGCAGCTGGTCGGCGTGATCGTGGGCCTGGCGCTCGTCGCGGTCATCTTCATGCGGGGCAAGGGCGAGAGGGAGCAGGCCGCGGCGTGACGCAGCGTACGGACGTGGTGGTGATCGGCGGCGGCCAGTCCGGGCTCGCCGCCGGCTACCACCTGCGCCGCCTGGGCGTCGAGCACGTCATCCTCGACGCCCAGACGGCACCGGGCGGGGCGTGGCAGCACACCTGGGACTCGCTCCGCCTCTTCTCCCCAGCCGCCTACTCCTCGCTGCCGGGGCGGCTCATGCCGCTCCAGCCCGGCGAGACGTATCCGGACGGGCGGCACGTCGTGGAGTACCTCGCCGACTACGAGAAGCGGTACGAGCTGCCGGTCCAGTGCGGCGTGCGGGTCGACGCGGTCCGTCGCGACGGCACCCGTCTGCGGGTGGAGGGCGACTCGGGCGACTGGCGGGCCCGCGCGGTCGTCAGCGCGACCGGCACCTGGACCCGCCCCTTTATCCCCGCCGTCCCCGGTCGCCGCGAGTTCTCCGGACGGCAGCTCCACACGGTGCAGTACAGGAGCCCCGCCGAGTTCGCCGGCCAGCGGGTCATCGTGGTCGGCGGCGGCAACTCCGGTGCCCAGATCGCCGCCGACCTCGCCTCTGTGGCCGAGCTGACCTGGGTCACCCGGCGTCCACCCCGCTACCTGGCGGACGACATCGACGGCCGGGCCCTCTTCGACGCCGCCACCGCCCGCCGCCGCGCCCTGGACGCCGGCCGCACCGACACCGGTGGTGTCGCCTCCCTCGGCGACATCGTCGCCGTGCCGCCCGTACGAGCCGCCCGCGACGCCGGGCTCCTGAGGGCCACCCCCATGTTCAGTCACCTCGCCGAGGACGGCGTGGCTTGGGCCGACGGTACGACCGCGCAGGCTGACGCGATCATCTGGTGCACCGGCTTCCGCCCGGCCCTGGCCCACTTTGCCCCGCTCGGGCTGCGGGGTACCCGCGGGCACATCGCCACCGTGGGCACCTGCGCCGCCGACGAGCCGCGCCTGCACGCGCTCGGCTACGGCGACTGGACCGGGCCGGCCTCCGCGACGTTGATCGGTGTCGGCCGCCCTGCCCGGGACGCCGCCCGCGAGATCGCGGAGCTGCTGCGGGCCTGACCTTGCCGGCGAGCGTCACTGCTGCGATGCGGACCCTATGGACCCTATGGACCCTATGGACCCGATCGGCCGGCCGGGACGGGGCAGGTGTCACCGCGCCGCGCCGCGCCTCCCGGAGCGGGCAGCGGACGTTCGGTCCGCTCCTCCAGGACGGCTGGACCGTACAGCCGCGGCCGCCTCCGTTACGCCCGGCCTGGAGCGGGAATCATTGCCACCCCGGCCGGCCCGTTGAGTACCGGCCCAGATCCGGCAGGCCATGATGAACGCGATCACGATGGACCGGCAGGCCGTGTACGAGGACTACGAGCGCGTCCGCCTGACCTTTCACCGCCTGCTCGACAGCGCCTCCGAGGAGGAACTCTCCGGTGCCACCCGCGGCACCAGGTGGACCAACGAGCAGCTGCTGTGGCACATGCTGTTCGGCTACATGGTCGTCCTGCGGCTACGGGTACTGGTCCGCCTCTTCGGGCGGCTTCCCCGGAGCGTGAGCAAGGTGTTCGCCCGGGTGCTGGACGCGGCGACCGTACCGTTCGACCGGGTCAACTACGTCGGCCCGCGCGGGGCGGTGAAGTTCTACGGGCCGCGCCGGATGGGCGTCGCCTTTGACCGAGTCGTCGACTCCCTCCAGCGCCGGCTGGCCGCCGAGTCCGACATCGACCTGGCCCGCGGTATGCACTACCCCGTCCGGTGGGATCCCTTCTTCAAGGACTTCATGACGCTGGCGGACATCTACCGCTACCCGACGCAGCACTTCGACTTCCATCACCGCCAGCTCACCTTCAGCAGCGGCGACGGGCGTCAGCGGGAAGGCTGAGGCGCGACGGAGCCGCAGATCAGGGGCCGTAGCGGAGGAGTCCGATACGGCCCCTGGCCGTTTCCGGCGGAGGTACCGGTGAGCCTGCCAGCGGTACCGGTCGCTCCAGCGGCCGGTGCCGTCGCGGGGGTTGGCGGGTGGCGGGGCGGTTACCCGGCCGGGGTGGGCACGTGCTTCATCCGGTCGACGACCGTGCGGGTTATGACGGCGCGGGTGAACACGACGGTGCCGGGCTTGATCAGGTCCTGTTCGCCCGAGCTGCCCTCCACCTGGACGGTGCGTTCGCCGAGGAACGTGAACGTCTCCTTGTCGAAGATCCATTCGGTCCGCCGGCCGGAGGTCTCGTCCAGCCGGGCGACCGCGACTCCGTGCCGGCCCGCGGCATCGACCGCGTCGTCCACCGTGACCACGCCGGGGATCTTCGCCGCGGCCTTGTAGAGCGCGACGGCGAGGTCGGCCGGTGGGTAGCTCTCACCCAGCAGGTCACCGATCGTGGTGAACGCCTCCTGGTCGGGGCCGTTGCCGTGCCCCCCGGTCTCCTCGTAGATCTTCCGCAGCAGCACGTCGGGGTCGGTGGGCAGCCGGGCGAGGTAGTCGTAGGTGGGTGCGTTGAGGGTGGCCGTCGGCGTCCGGCCCGTCTCGGTGTTCCCCTCCAGGGTGAGGCCCTCGGGACCGGTGTTGCCGGGCTCGATCAGCCAGCCCCTGCTTCCGTCGGGGGAGTTCCAGCTGTGGCGCATGTGCAGCTGTTCGCTGACCAGGGTGCTCTTGCCGTGGTCGGTCCTGACGTACGAGGTGGCCGTCTTCGTGCCGATGTAGATGAACTGGTTCCCGCGCACCACCGGGCCGGAGGCGCCGGCGGCAGCCAGGGAGATGCGGTCCAGGAGCTGCGTCGCCCCGGCCGGGTCGGCGGCGCCGATCCGGGTGGTCAGCACCGGGCCCGTGGCGACGCCGGAGCCGGATCCGTCGTTCGTGACGCCCTGGTCCCCGAGGACGCGCACGCCGGCCACGATCGTGCCGGCCAGGACGCAGGCTACGGCGGGCAGGAGGATCGCGCGGCGCAGGAACGGGTTGCGCGGCTTCCCCGTGCGGACGGGCCGTGCGGCGACGGAGCCGGCGGTGCGGAGGTCGTCGCGGAGGTCGTCGTGGATGCGGGTCATGAGGCGCTCCTTGTGCAACTGGTGGCGGCCCGCAGGCAGTTCCCGCTCCACGAACGGCAGGAGAAGCTCGGTCTCCTCCCGGTCGTCCGGACGGGGCCGGGAAAGGTCGGCGTTCATCAGATTCCTTCCTGTGCGGACCGGACCGCGTTCGTGCGGTCGCCATATGTCTGTCGCGGGGGACCGGCGGGTTCCCGTCCTTTCCCCTTCAGTTCCGCGTCGGCGAGTTTGCGCAGCTTCGTCCGGGCCCGGGACAGCCGGGAACGGACCGTGCCGACCGGGATCCCGAGGACCCTGGCGGCGTCGGCGTACTCCAGGCCCTCGCACAGGCACAGGAGGAGGACCTCGCGCTCGGACCGCCGCAGCGCGCTCAGCTGCGCCAGCGTGACCGCGATGCGCCGCCGGTCGTCGAGCCGGCCGGCCACCTCGTCGGCGTGGTCGGGCACGGATGCCGCCGCCGCGGCTGCGGCCACGGCCGCGGCCCGGTAACGCCGGTTGCTGCGGCAGTGATTGCGGGCGAGGTTGGTGGCGACGCCCAGCAGCCACGGCCGCAGTGACCCGCCGTCGGGTTCCACCCTGGCGCGCAGCCGCCACGCCTCCATGAAGGTCGCCGACATCACGTCCTCCGCGACGGCCCAGTCCCCGGTCATCCGGAAGGCATGGTTGTAGACGGCGCGGGCGTAGCCGTCGAACAGCTCCGCGAAAGCATCAGGATCCCCGGACCGCACCCGGGTTCGCATGTCTGTGGTCACTCCTGTCGACTGTCCGGCATCAGCGGCGGGTTCCCGTGACGCGCGTCACGTCCGGCCGTCGTGGATCCGTCGCCCCCCGCCGCGGGCGCGTGCTCCGGGCGGTTCAGGGGGACTCGGCCGGGCGGCCCGCTTGGAGTTCCAGAGGGGCCGTGGCGGTGGTGCGGGCGGTGAGGCCGGCCTTGATGCGGCGGCGCAGCGAGGGTTTGACCAGGCCCCGGAGTTCGGCGGGGGTGGCCGTGCGCCATTCGAGGTGCTCGCCGGGGTTCAGCCGGATCCGGGCCAGCGACGGGGCGTCGAGGACGCCGCCGTCGTAGAGGAAGCGGACGCGCGCCAGGCGGCCCGGCTTGTGGGACCAGTCGACGGCCAGCAGGCGTCCGGGGGCGAGGTCGAGGCCGATCTCCTCGAGGACCTCCCGCCGGGCGGCGGTGCGCGGGGTCTCGCCGAGGTCGCTGTCGATGCCGCCGCCCGGCAGCTGCCAGCGGCTGGTGTCGCCGTACGCGGGCCGCACCAGCAGGACCGCGCCGTCGGGGTCGGTGAACAGCATGCTCGCGCCGGTCAGCGCCTTCGGACGGCTGGCGCGGTGGCCGGCGGCGTCGAGCATGCCGGCGTGTTCCAGGGCGGCCCGGTCGGCCGGGTCGAGGCCGGCCGGGGAGCCGGGCTGGGGCACACCGTCGAGCAGATGGGCCACGGAGCCGGTGTGCAGGGCGACCAGCCCGGCGCGGAGCCGGGGCGCGACGCGGGCGGGGAGCGCCTCGCAGGCGTCCTCCGCTCCGAGCCAGCGCGCCTCGGTGATCTCGCCGTCCGGGAAGGAGAGCGCGGCGGTCTCGTCCGGCGGCAGCGGACCCACGAGGTGGACGTGCACCACGAGGGAGCGCCCGAGCGGGCCGGGCGGCCGGGAGTCCACCGCGAGCAGCCGGCCGACGGGCACGGTGAGGCCCAGCTCCTGCTCCAGCTCGCGCGCGAGCCCCGCCTCCGGCGTCTCGGTGTCCTCCACCGTGCCGCCCGGCAGTTCCGGATCCGCCTTGTACGAGGTGGTCAGCAGGAGGACCCGCCCGCGCGTGTCCAGGACGATCCCGGCGACGGCCACGAGCGGGGAGGGCTGAGTGGCGTAATACGCCCGCACCTCGTCGGGGGAGGGGCGGTGGGACACGGCGGGCTCCTGGGGTCGTGGTCACGGCGGTGTGCGTGCCCTGGCACTATCGCGCACGGCCCGCCACTCGGACGTCAGGCGCGGGCCAGGAGCAGACCGCCCATCGTCACCATCGTCGCCGCGACCAGCCCGTCCAGCACCCGCCAGGCGGCGGGGCGGGCCAGCAGGCCGCTGAGCAGCCGGGCCCCGTACCCCAGGGTGCCGAACCAGGTCAGGCTGGCCAGACCGGCCCCGATCCCGAACGCCCAGCGCAGGTCGCCCCGGTCGGCGGCGAGGGAACCGAGGAGCAGCACGGTGTCCAGGTAGACGTGCGGGTTGAGCCAGGTCATGGCCAGGCAGGTCAGCACGGCCCGGCGGCCGGACCCGGCGGTGGCCCCCTCCGCGCTCAGTGCGGCGCCCGGCGCGGGCCGCAGCACCCGGCGGGCCGCGAGGACCCCGTAGCAGATCAGGAACCCGCCCCCGGCCAGTCCGACCACGGTCAGGGCGGCGGGCCAGGCGGTGACGAACGCGCCGACGCCGGCCACACCGAGGGCGATCAGGAGCGCGTCGGACACGGCGCAGATGGTGACCACGGCGAGGACCGCGTGGCGGCGCGCGCCCTGGCGCAGGACGAAGGCGTTCTGGGCGCCGATGGCGACGATGAGGGAGAGTCCGGTGCCGAAGCCGGCGAGGGCCGCCGTGATGATGCCGTGTGTCATGCGGTCGACCGTAGGCATTGGCTCCGCTTCAGTACAGCTAAAGATTTTTACGTACCATTAGCGCTCATGATGGATGAGCTTCCCCTCGACCAGGTACGGACGCTGCTCGCGGTGGTGGACGAGGGGACCTTCGACGCCGCGGCGGCCGCCCTGCACGTGACGCCGTCCGCGGTCAGCCAGCGGGTCAAGGCACTGGAGATGCGGACCGGGCGGGTGCTGCTGATGCGGACGAAGCCGGTGCGGGCGACGGAATCCGGGGAGGTGGTGGTCCGCTTCGCCCGGCAGCTGGCCCGGCTGGAGCGGGACGCGCGGGCGGAGCTGGGGATGGCCGAGGGTTCGGGTCCGGTGCGGCTGCCGATCGCGGTGAACGCGGACTCCCTCGCCACCTGGTTCCTGACGGCGATGGCGCGGGTGGAGCAGGACCCGCCCGTCTGTATCGAACTGCACCGCGAGGACGAGTCGCACACGACCGCACTGCTGCGGGAGGGCCAGGTGATGGCCGCGGTGACCTCCTCGCCGGATCCCGTCGCCGGGTGCAGCGTACGGATGCTGGGCCTGGCGCGGTACCTGCCGGCGGCGAGCCCGGACTTCGCGGCAGGTCACCTGTCGGGCACGCCGGCCCGGGATCTCAGGCGGGCGCCGGTGATCGTCTTCGACCGGAAGGACGAGCTCCAGGACCGCTTCGTGCGGTCGCTGACCGGGAACCCGGAGAGCGGGGCGGGGCCGGTGCGGCTCTCCGTACCGACGTCGGAGGGGTTCCGCGACGCCGTGGTCGCGGGGCTGGGGTGGGGGATGGTGCCGGAGCAGCAGGCGAGGCCGTTGGTGGCGACGGGGGAGCTGGTGTTGCTGGCGCCGCAGCGGCCGTTGGACGTGCCGCTGTACTGGCAGCAGTGGAAGCTGGACTCGCCCGCGCTGTCCATGGTGGCGCGGGTGGTCGCGGAGGTGGCCGGGGAGGCACTCCGCAGGCCCTCGCAGGCCGGCCCTTGAGGACACGGGCTGCGGAGCGTGGAGCCCGCATCGTGTCGCCGATGACGTGCGGGGCGGTGGGGGAGCTCGGGCTGGAGGCGGACGCGCGGGCTCCGGCGCGGGTGAGGCCGACCAGCGTGTTCGTCGACCGGAAGGATGGACTCCGCCCGGGTGACCTGCTCTGCCGGAACCCGACGCGCTCCCTGCGCCCGCGTCGGTCCGCGCGCCGTGGCCGCAGCCCGGGAGGCGTCCCGGGTGATGGCAGACTGGCCGCTGATCAGCCGAAGAGGAGCACGCGTTGTCCATGTTCAGCAGCCTCCGCCGGGTCGTCCGCCGCGGTTACCGGCGCGCCGTCGACCTCAGCCACCCGGCCCGCTCCCCGCTCGGCAGTGCCGTGGTCAACTGCATCGTCTACCAGGACGGCGTACGCCAGGAAGGCTGCGCGGAGGTCGAGGAGGCGCTGCGCCGGGTCCGCAAGGCGGGCGACGGTTTCGTCTGGATCGGCCTGCACGAACCGGATCACTCGGAACTCTCCACGCTCGCCCAGCTGTTCGGCCTGCACCCGCTCGCCGTGGAGGACGCGGTGCACGCGCACCAGCGCCCCAAGGTGGAGCGGTACGACAACACGCTGTTCTCCGTCTTCAAGACCGTGCGCTACGTCGATCACGAGGAGCTGACCGCCACCAGCGAGGTGGTGGAGACCGGCGAGCTGATGGCCTTCACCGGCGAGGACTTCGTCATCACCATCCGGCACGGCGGACGGGGCACCCTCGGCCCGGTCCGTGAGGCGCTGGAAGCCGCCCCGGGGCAGCTGGCCACGGGGCCGGCGGCCGTTCTGCACGCCATGGCCGACCACGTCGTCGACGACTACGTGGCCGTGACGGACGCGGTGCAGAACGACATAGACGCCGTCGAGACGGCGGTGTTCAGCCCGGACGGCGGGCGCGGCGACGCCGGCCGGATCTACCAGCTCAAGCGCGAACTCCTGGAGCTGCGGCGCGCGGTGGCGCCGCTGAGCCGCCCGCTGGAGCAGCTGGCCACCCAGCCGATACCGGTCATCCCGCCCGAGGCCCGGGCGTACTTCCGGAACGTGGCCGACCACCTGAGCCGGGCCACCGAGCAGATCGGCGCCTACGACAACCTGCTCGACTCGATCCTGCAGGCACACCTGGCGCAGGTGACCGTCGCGCAGAACGAGGACATGCGCAAGATCACGGCGTGGGCGGCCATCGTCGCCGTGCCGACCCTGGGCTGCGGGATCTACGGCATGAACTTCGACCACATGCCCGAGCTGCACTGGCAGTACGGGTACCCGCTCGTCCTCGGCGTCATGGCGGCCGCCTGCTTCGTCATCCACCGCGGCTTCCGGCGCAACGGCTGGCTCTGAGCCTCGCGGAAAACCCTGGCGGGGGTGCCCGGGACCGCCGGTAGGGTCCGCCTGTCACTGATGATCACAGGGAATGGGCGGGGCGGACATGGAACGGGCGGCGACGGATCCGGTCGGCGGCGAACTGGCCGGAGAGCGCGTGCGGTTGGAGCCGCTCGCGCATCGGCACCACGACGGACTCTGCGAGGCGGTACGCGACGGGAGGCTGTGGGAGCTCCCGGTGACCACCGTTCCGCACCCGCGGGACGTGGCCGCCTTCATCGAGGACGCGCTGGCGGCGCACGAGGCGGGCACGCAGATCGCGTACGCGACGGTGGACCTCGCGACCGGCAGGGTCGCCGGCTCCACACGGCTCATGATGATCAGTACCCCGCACCGGCGACTGGAGATCGGCTACACCTTCCTCGGTGCGTCCCGGCAGGGAACCGGGCTGAACACCGAGGCCAAGCTGCTCATGCTCACCCACGCCTTCGAGGCGATGGGCATGAACCGCGTGGAACTCCTCACCGATGTGCGCAACAGCCGGTCGCGGGCGGCGATCGCACGGCTGGGGACCACCCATGAGGGAGTGCTGCGCCACCACATGGTGATGCGCGACGGCTGGGTCCGCGACACCGCCGTCTACAGCATCACGCGCCCCGAATGGCCGGACGCCAAACGCGCGCTCCAGGCCCGTGTGTACGGCCCTTGAGGATTCGCCGACTCTGGCAGTAAAGTTTCCTAACCAAACCAGGATGCCTCAACTACCCCACGGAGGCCTTGTGTTCGCCCGTCACCGCAAGACGCTGGTCATCGGCGCGCTGCTCGGCAGCGCCCTGCTCGCCGTACCGGTCGCGGCCCATGCCACCGCCGCCGACGCCGGTGCCACCTCCACGAAGGCCGCCGCGTCGGCCGCCGTCGGTCTCGACGATCCGGCGAAGAAGGAGATCGCCATGCAGATCGTCTCCAGCGCCGAGAACTCCTCGCTGGACTGGAAGGCGCAGTACAAGTACATCGAGGACATAGGTGACGAGCGCGGCTACACGGCCGGCATCATCGGCTTCTGTTCCGGCACCGGCGACATGCTCGACCTCGTCGAGTACTACACCCAGGTCAAGCCGGGCAACGTCCTCGCGAAGTACCTCCCCGCCCTGCGCAAGGTCGACGGCACCGACTCGCACGCCGGCCTCGACCCCAACTTCACCAGGGACTGGGCGAAGGCGGCCCAGGACGCCGAGTTCAGGAAGGCCCAGGACCACGAGCGCGACCGGGTCTACTTCAACCCGGCCGTCAAGCAGGGCAAGTCCGACGGGGTCGGCACCCTCGGCCAGTTCATCTACTACGACGCCATCGTCATGCACGGCGACGGCGGCGACTCCACCAGCTTCCGCAACATCCGCAAGCGCGCGCTGTCCAAGGCCAAGCCCCCGGCCCAGGGCGGCAGCGAAACCACGTGGCTGAACGCCTTCCTCGACGCCCGCGTCTGGGCCATGAAGCAGGAGGAGGCGCACAGCGACACCAGCCGCGTCGACACCGCGCAGCGGGTCTTCCTGAAGAAGGGCAACCTGAACCTCAACACGCCCCTCGACTGGAAGGTCTACGGCGACTCCTTCCACATCGGCTGACGCACGGCCGGCCGGGGCCCGGCCTACGGAGCCCGGGCCCCGGCGACGACGGCGCGCGGCCGGTCGGGCGATGCGGGAAGAACCTTGACCGGCCAGTAACAGGGGCATAAATTCTGCCCCGGCTTGATCCAGCAGGACGGGCCCACCATCCGTCCTCTGGGGGGACTCGTGCACCACTACACCGATGTGCTGAAGAAGTACGCCGTCTTCTCCGGTCGCGCCCGCCGCCAGGAGTTCTGGATGTTCGTCCTGTGCAACCTCGTGGTCGCGGCCGTCCTCGTGACCCTTGACGTCGTACTCGGCGCGAACGGCATCCTCGTCGGGGCCTACACCCTGGCGATCTTCCTGCCGTGCCTCGGTCTCACCGTGCGCCGGCTCCACGACACCGGCAGGTCCGGCTGGTGGTACCTGCTGATCCTGATCCCGCTCCTCGGCTGGATCTGGCTCCTCGTCCTCATGGCCACCGAGGGCCAGGCCGCGCCGAACGAGTACGGCCCGAGCCCCAAGGCCCTCCACGCCTGACCGGCCCGCGCACGCGCACACCCGGGCGCCGCCGCCGACGGAACACGTCGGAGGCGGCGCTCTCGTGCGAGGGGCGTGACACGCGTCTCCCGGGGCTCGGGGCGGGGGGCTGTCCAGACCGGCCCGATCACGAGATATCTTGATGTCGAGCAATGTTGCAGACGAGAGACGCAGACTGTGGAGCGGAGCATCCGGTGACTGACTCGACCATCATCTACACGCACACTGACGAGGCCCCGGCCCTCGCGACGTATTCGTTCCTGCCTGTCATCCAGGCGTACGCGTCGACGGCCGGTGTGAATGTCGAGACCCGTGACATCTCCCTGGCCGGTCGGATCATCGCCAGCTTCCCGGAGTACCTCCAGGAGAGCCAGCGGATCGCCGACGCCCTGGCCGAGCTCGGCCAGCTGGCCAAGACGCCGGAAGCCAACATCATCAAGCTGCCCAACGTCTCGGCCTCGATCCCGCAGCTCAAGGCCGCGGTCGCCGAGCTCCAGGGCCAGGGCTACGCCCTCCCGGACTACCCGGACGACCCGAAGACCGACGAGGAGCGCGAGGCCCGCTCCCGCTACGACAAGATCAAGGGCAGCGCCGTCAACCCGGTCCTGCGCGAGGGCAACTCCGACCGCCGCGCCCCCGGCTCGGTCAAGAACTACGCCAAGACGCACCCGCACCGCATGGGCGCCTGGACCCCCGAGTCGAAGACGAACGTCGCCACCATGGGCGAGAACGACTTCCGCTCCACCGAGAAGTCCGCCGTGATCGCCGAGGCCGGCACCCTGCGCATCGAGCACGTGGACGCCGACGGCGCCACCACCGTGCTGCGCGAGTCCGTACCGGTCCTCGCCGGTGAGGTCGTGGACGCGGCCGTCCTGCACGTCGACGCGCTGCGCACCTTCCTCAACGACCAGATCGAGCGGGCCAAGGCCGAGGGCGTGCTGTTCTCCGTCCACCTCAAGGCCACGATGATGAAGGTCTCCGACCCGATCATCTTCGGCCACGTGGTCCGCGCCTTCTTCCCGAAGACCTTCGCCCGCTACGGCGAGACCCTCGCCGCCGCCGGCCTGTCCCCGAACGACGGCCTCGGCGCCATCCTGAACGGCCTGGGCGCGCTGCCCGACGGCGACGCGATCAAGGCCTCCTTCGACGCCGAGATCGCCGAGGGCCCGGCCCTCGCGATGGTCGACTCCGACAAGGGCATCACCAACCTGCACGTGCCGTCCGACGTCATCGTCGACGCCTCCATGCCGGCCATGATCCGCACCTCCGGCCACATGTGGGGCCCGGACGGCCAGGAGGCCGACACCCTCGCCGTCCTCCCGGACAGCAGCTACGCCGGTGTCTACCAGGTCGTCATCGACGACTGCCGCGCCAACGGCGCCTTCGACCCCGCCACCATGGGCTCGGTGCCGAACGTCGGCCTGATGGCGCAGAAGGCCGAGGAGTACGGCAGCCACGACAAGACCTTCGAGATCGCCGCCGCGGGCACCGTCCGCGTCGTCGACGCCGCGGGCAACACGGTCCTGGAGCAGGAGGTCGCCGCCGGCGACATCTTCCGCGCCTGCCAGGCGAAGGACCTGCCGATCCAGGACTGGGTCAAGCTCGCCGTCACCCGCGCCCGTGCCACCGGCGTCCCGGCCGTCTTCTGGCTGGACGAGGGCCGCGCGCACGACGCGCAGCTGATCGCCAAGGTCAAGACGTACCTGGCCGACCACGACACCGAGGGCCTGGACATCAAGATCCTGTCCCCGGTCGAGGCCACCGCCTTCTCCCTGGAGCGCATCCGCCGGGGCGAGGACACCATCTCGGTGACCGGCAACGTGCTGCGTGACTACCTGACCGACCTGTTCCCGATCCTGGAGCTGGGCACCAGCGCCAAGATGCTGTCGGTCGTCCCGCTGATGAACGGCGGCGGTCTCTTCGAGACGGGCGCCGGCGGCTCCGCCCCGAAGCACGTCCAGCAGCTGGTCAAGGAGAACTACCTGCGCTGGGACTCGCTCGGCGAGTTCTTCGCGCTCGCGGCCAGCTTCGAGCACCTCGCCACCACCACCGGCAACGCCCGCGCCCAGGTGCTGGCCGACACCCTGGACCGCGCGACCGGCACCTTCCTCAACGAGGACAAGTCGCCGAGCCGCAAGCTGGGCGGCATCGACAACCGCGGCAGCCACTTCTACCTCGCCACGTACTGGGCGCAGGAGCTGGCCAAGCAGACCGACGACGCCGAGCTGGCCAAGGCCTTCGAGCCGCTCGCCAAGGCGCTGTCGGAGCAGGAGGAGACCATCGTCGCCGAGCTCATCGCGGTGCAGGGCTCCCCGGCCGACATCGGCGGCTACTACCAGCCCGACGCCACCAAGGCCGCGGCGATCATGCGCCCGTCCGCGACCTTCAACCAGGCGCTGGCCCTCCTCGGCTGACACCTGAGTCGCACGCGTGACGTCTCCGCCCCGGCCGGCCTCGTGCCCGGCCGGGGCGGACCCGTTTCCGTACCCGTCGCGTGGCGGCGGTGATCCGCGCCGCGACCGCCGCCGCGCGGTGATCCGCGCCGCGACCGCCGTCGGCTTCGTACGGGCGGGCGTCCTGCGCCGCTCGGCCCGGGTGTACGGCGGATTCGCCGGCGGGGCCGTCCTGGGACTGCTGGCCGGGGAGCGGACCCTGCGCTAGCGTTCGCAGGTCGGTGACCTTCGGGGGGTTCTGTGGCGCGCGGTTCCAACTCGTCCTGCGGCGGTATCGGATGCGCTGCCGTCCTGCTCCTGACGTTCGTCCTGCCCACGGTCGGGTACCTGCTGTCGCTCCCGCTGACACTGCCCGACCTGATGGCGGCGCAGACGCCGCCGCAGCAGTTGCACGGCTTCGTCCCGTACCTGGTCACCTACGCCATCCCGGTCCTGGTGGCGGTGGGCGTGGCGCTGTTCGCCGGGCGGCGGCGTCCCTTCGTGTGGTGGCTGGTCCTGGGGCGGGCCGCGGCCCTGCTGGCGCTGGTCGCCGCGGCGCTGTGGTGGACCGGCAGCAGGGTCGGCGACCAGCCCCTGTGGAACGTCCGGGCGACGGCCGAGAGCCTGGCCGCCGGGCTGGTCGCGGCCGTCTGCGTCGCGGCGGTCCGCTGGTGGGACACGTTCCGTGGCCGCCGGCCCGCCGTCGGGGGCACCCGGCGGCCGGCCCCGGGAGAGGTCTGGCTGGCGATGGTGCCGCTCCGCGAAGACCCCGCGCGGCAGCTGCGGCACTACTGCGTGGTGCTGGCCGCCCACGCCGACCACGCGGAGGTCGCCCAGATCACCAGCCAGGACAAGGACGGGCGGTCCGATCACATCCGGATGCCCAACGACGGATGGGACAAGGTCTCCGGCCGGCCCCACTGGGTGGAGATCGGCCGGCCGCCGCGCCAGGTCGACTACCGGCTGTTCCTCAAGACCCGGCCCCAGGGGCACTGCCCGGCCCCGGTGTGGCGCCGGCTCAGCAGGCAGCCGGGCTGACGTCAGAGCCGGTGGACCCATTCCTGTTCGAAGGCCAGCGGCGACCGTCCGGACGCGAGGATCCGCAACCCGGGGGCCACCGCGAGCAGGCGGCGCAGCCAGGCCAGGGCCTCGGGACCGAGCTGTTCGGCGCCGTCCAGGACGAGCAGCATGTCCCGTTCGGCCAGCCACGAGGTGGTGTTCGCCGTCCCGCACGGCAGGAAGCGCATGCCCCGTACGCAGTCCAGTTCGGCCGTCAGCTCGCGGACTCCGTAGCCGCCGCGGAGCGGGTCCAGTGCGATGACGGCCACCCCGTCGTAGAAGTTCGAGGCGAGCCGCCGGGCGATCTCCCGCACCAGCAGGCTCCGCGGCTCGCGGAACCCTCCCGTCACCGTCAGCACGCGCCCCCGGCGGACGGCGGTGAGCAGCCGGGACATCTCGGTGGACGTCGCGGGCAGTGTCGTTCCGGGCGAGCCGGATTCCCCCATCGGCACGATGCCCCCCATTGCATGCGTGACCAAGCGCGGCAAGAGGGTTGATTCAAGCCGCATGACGCTGATTATCCGCCGCTCGCGCCAACAGGCCAGGGGAATGCCGCATTCCGTCGAGAATGGTCCCCGGAACTCCGGGATCCCCGAAGAGCCCACCGGATGCGGGGTGTTGGAGCGCCGTCGCACCCGCCGGGCGCCGCCGGTCAGGCCCGGCGAGCGCCCTGATGCGGCTCCGGGTGGCCCTGGTCCCGGCGGGCGGACGGCGCCGGCCGCCCCGCCGCCCCGCCGCGTCGCCGGAACGCCCGCGTACGCCCGGTACGGGGCCCGGTACGGGGGGCGCCCCTCCGCCCCGCGATGCGCCGCACCGGGCGGCCGCGGGCCGCATCCTCCGGGCGCACGGCGCTACTTCCGCGACCGCCGACCGCCGACCGCCGACCGCCGACCGCCGACCGCCGAACGGCGTGAGGGCCGTGTCCCGCGCAGCGGCCTGCGGCGCCGAGCGTCGCGGCAGCACGCCCTGGCCCCGCGGGGGCCGCGCGGCCACCCGGGGCCGGCCCGTCGAACTCCGCCGCGGGGCCGGCCTCGTGGCCGCCTCCGGCCAACCGGGCGGGGCCCTGCCGCCTGCCGCCTGCCGCCTGCCGCCTTCGCCGGCCGCGAGCCGCGGCCGCGCGAGCACGGACCCAGCCCCGCCCCGGACCCCGCCGCAGACGCACACCCGGTCGCGGACGACCGGGACTTCGGCGCGAGCGGGTCCCGTCGGCGCAGAAGCCGGCATCGCCGCCCCGCTCCTGACCCCGCATCCGGCGTAGTTCCCGTCGTCCCTGTGACGTACGTGTCCGGGCGCGCGCGCCCTGAACGGTTGTCCGGCAGCCGGTAATGGGCTCTACTGCTGTGCAGCCCCCCGCCGGGGGCATATTCGCGGGAGGGACCAGGATGAGCGCGGACCGGCGATCAGACGGGCGGGCCGCCCGGCGCGGCTCGCACCGGCACCGGCACCGGCGCCGGACCGGCTTCCGGGGCCGCAGACCGCTGCTCGCCCTGCTGATCTCCGCCTTCCTCCTGGTCGGGGTGTGCGCGGCCACCGGGATCGCCTGGGACCCCTTCCGCGGGGCCCTGGCCGAGGCCGGTGCGGCCCCGGGCGCCGCCGCCCCGCCGTCCGCCGGGCCCGCCACCGCCACTCCCGGCGGCTCCGCGCCGGCCGTCCCGCAGCCGGCCGACAGTCCGCCGCCCACCAAGGGCGCGGCAGCCAAGGCCGATCCCAAGGGCGCGGTGGACACGGGGGCCGCCCGCCCCTCCGGCGCCCTGCCCTTCGACCTGCCCCAGCCGGCCGCCCTGCGCTCCGGCGCGGCGGGCAAGAAGCTGGTGTTCGCCCACTACTTCACCCCGTACCCGCTCTCCCTCGACAACGCGCGCGCGGACGGCGACTACTACACCCGCAACTACCTGAACCCGGACGGCGAGAGCGGCAAGCACGAGAAGTACGGCGGCCTGCTGCGCGACCGGCCGCTGCCCACCCCGCCCAAGGCCGGTGACTGGGAGTACGCCAACCTCCAGCAGGAGGTCCGCACCGCCCGCGCGGCGGGCATCGACGGGTTCACCCTCGACATGCTCTCCCTCTCCGGCAAGAACTGGGACCGCTCCAACCTCCTGATGGCGGCCGCCCGTTCGGTGGACCCGGCATTCAAGATCATGCTGATGCCGGACATGACCTCGCTGAAGACCGACGACCCGCGCGTGCTCGCCGACGCGATCGCCACCCTCGGCGACGCCCCCGCCGCCCACCGGCTCCCCGACGGCCGGCTCGTCGTCTCCCCGTTCAAGGCGGAGGCGAAGAGCGCGGCCTGGTGGACCCAGGTCATGGAGATCCTCAAGAGCGAGCACGGCGTCCGCACCGCCTTCGTTCCGCTCTTCCTCGACTTCGGCGCCCACAACGGCGCGTTCGCCCCCATCAGTTACGGCTTCTCCGAGTGGGGCAGCCGCAGTTACGTCGGCCAGGAGAGCAGCACCCGCGACGTCCGGCGGGCGCACGACATGGGCAAGATCTGGATGCAGCCGGTCTCGGTCCAGGACGCCCGCCCCAACCAGGGCATCTACGACGAGGCCGGCAACACCGCGACCCTGCGCTCCACCTGGACGCACGCCATCGAGGACGGCGCCGACTGGGTCCAGCTCACCACCTGGAACGACTACTCGGAAGGCAGCCAGTTCGCGCCCTCCCTGCACAACGGCCACGCCTACCTGGACCTGACCTCGTACTACCTCACCAAGTTCAAGACGGGCAGCTGGCCGAAGATCGTCCGGGACACGCTGTACCTCACGGCACGCACCCAGTTCGCGACCGCCGACCCGACGGGCGACCAGTCGCTGCTGATGGCGCCGCGCAAGGGCAGCGCCGCACCCCGCGACACCGTGGAGGTCCTCAGCTTCCTCGCCGGGCCGGCGGCCGTCCGTACGGCCGTCGGATCCGCGAAGGACACCCACGAGGCACCGGCGGGCATCCACGCGCAGCTGCTCCCGCTGAAGCCCGGCACGGCCACGGCGCAGGTGGTGCGGGACGGGCGGACCGGCGCGGACGTCGAGCTGCCGTACCCGGTGGACCGCACGGTGGAGGTCCAGGACCTCCAGTACTACGCGGCGACCAGCGGACGGGAACGGTAGCGGGGCACGGTGGCCGCGGCCGGGCCACCCTGCCGGAATTGGCCTTGGCGGCCCGTCCGCCGCCCCTGCATGATCCGGAGGCAGCCTGCCGCACCCCTCACCCGGAGGTACCCGTGACCGAGCACGCCACCCCGACCGCCTTCCCCGGCGGCGACGCCCTGTTCCGGCTGGACCCGGGCGTCGCCCACCTCAACCACGGCTCCTACGGGGCGGTTCCCCTCCCCGTCCAGGAGGCCCAGCAGGCGCTGCGCGCCGAGGCCCACGCCGACCCCGACGCCTTCTTCAACGCCGTCTCGGACCGGCTGGCCGGGGCCCGGAGCCGGATCGCCGCCCACCTCGGGACGGACCCCGAAGGCCTCGCCTTCATCTCCAACGCCACCGAGGGCGCCAACATCGCCCTCGACGCCGTCCCGCTCGCCGACGGCGACGAGATCCTGGTCACCGACCACGGCTACGGCACCGTGACCGCGGCGGCCGCCCGCCGCGCGACCGTCACCACGGTGGCCCTGGACCCGCACCTGCCCGACGAGGACGCCGTACGCGAGACCGTGCTGGCGGCGCTCACGCCCCGCACGAAGGTGGCCCTGCTCGACCACGTCAGCTCGCCGACCGCCCGCCTCGTGGCCGGCCCCAGGCTCCTCGCGGACCTCGCCGCGCGCGGGATCACCACCGTCGTCGACGGCGCCCACACCCCCGGCACGCTGGCCGAGCCGATCGCCGCCGGCGCCGACTTCTGGTTCGGGAACCTGCACAAGTGGGGCTACGCGCCCTCCGGCAGTGCGCTCCTCGCCGTGGCCCCCGCCCACCGGCACCGCGTCAGGGCCCTGGTGCCCTCCTGGGAGGACCACCGCGGCTTCCCCCGCTCGGTCGAATACCGGGCCACCGCCGACTACACCGGATGGCTGGCAGCCCCCGAGGGCCTCGACCTGCTCGACCGCCTCGACGCCGCCAAGGTCCGGGCCCACAACAGCGCGCTCGCCGCCTACGGCGCGGACCTGCTCGCCCGGATCCCCGGGTTCACCGTCCTCCCGCACACCCCGGGCCTCCCGATGCGCTCCCTGCTGCTGCCGCCCGGCGTCGCGCAGACCCAGGACGCAGCCCGGGCCATGCGCGAGGAGCTCGCGGCGAAGCTCCGCACCCGGGTCCTGGTCTGGCCCCGGCCGGGCGGCGGCGGCCTGCGCGTGTGCGGGCAGGTCTACAACCACCCCCAGGAGTACGAACGCCTCGCCGCCGCCCTGCCCGCGTTCCTGGGGTAAGGAGGGGCTCAGCCGCGCCTGAGCAGGTACGTGTCCATGATCCAGCCCTTGCGGGCCCGGGCCTCGGTGCGCAGCTCCTCGATGCGCCCGGCGACGTCCGCGAGCTTGCCCTGGACCAGGATCTCGTCCGGGGTGCCGACGTACGCCCCCCAGTAGATGAAGAGGTCCCGGTCAAGGTGGGCGGTGAAGGCGTGCCGCGCGTCCAGCATCACCACCACGTCGTCCACGTCCTGCGGCCAGCCCTCGGCCAGCCGCCGCCCGGTGGTGATCTGGACCGGGCGGCCCACCCGGTTCAGGTTGGTCCGGTGCCGCGCCAGCAGCGCCGAGACGCTGCTGATGCCGGGTACCACCTCGTGCTCGAAAGCCACCCGGCCCCGCTCCAGCACCTCGTCGAGGATGGCGAGGGTGGAGTCGTACAGCGAGGGGTCGCCCCACACCAGGAACGCCCCGGTCTCGCCCTCCGCCAGATCCTCCGCGATGAACCGCTCGAAGAGCTCGGCCCGCGCGCTGCGCCAGCCGTCCACCGTCGGGGTGTAGTCGGCGGGGGTCCGGTCCCGGTCGGGGTCCCGGCCCTCCACCAGCCTGTGGCCGGGGCGGGCGTGCTCGTCGAGCATCGCGCGCCGCAGCCCGGTCAGGTCCGCCTTCTCCTCGCCCTTCTCCAGGATGAGGAACGCGTCCGCCGCGCCGATCGCCTTGACGGCCTGGAGGGTCAGGTGGTCCGGGTCGCCCGCGCCTATGCCGATCACTGAGAACTTCTTCACGGCGCTATTGTGCCCGTCATGCGCGTCGCCCTGTTCGTCACCTGCGTCAACGACGCGCTGTACCCGCGGACCGGCATCGCCGTCGTGCGGCTCCTGGAGCGGCTCGGCGTCACCGTGGACTTCCCGGCGGCCCAGAGCTGCTGCGGCCAGCCGCAGTACAACACCGGCTACCGGCACGAGGCCGAACCGCTGGTGCGCCGGACGGCCGAGGCCTTCGCGGGGTACCAGTACGTGGTCACCCCCTCCGGGTCGTGCGCCGCGATGATCCGCGAGCACTACCCGCGCATCGGGCGAAAGGCGGCGGGGGAGGGGCGCGGCACCGCGCTCGCGCAGGCGGCGCGGTCGCTGGCACCCCGCGTGTACGAGCTGACCGAGTTCCTGGTCGACGTGCTGGGCGTCACCGACGTGGGCGCCTACTTCCCGCACACCGTCACCTATCACCCCTCTTGCCATGGTCTGCGGGGACTCGGGCTCGGGGACCGGCCGCGACGGCTGCTCGCCGCGGTCAAGGGCCTGGAGCTGATCGAGCTGCCCGGCGCCGAGGAGTGCTGCGGCTTCGGCGGGACCTTCGCGGTCAAGAACCCGGACGTGTCGGCCGCGATGGGCGAGGACAAGACCGCGAACGCCCGGGCCACGGGCGCGCAGGTGCTGTGCGGCGCCGACAACTCCTGCCTGGCCCACCTCGACGGCCTGCTGCGCCGGGCCGGAGCCCCGCTGCGCGCCCTGCACCTCGCCGAGATCCTGGCCGCGACAGAGGAGGAACCGCTGCGATGACGGGTGTCCATCTCGGCATGCCCGCGTTTCCCGACGCGGCCCGCGAAGCCGTACGGGACGACGTACTGCGCGCCAATCTGCGCCGCGCCACGCACACCATCCGCGACAAACGGGCCCGGGCGGTCGCCGAGCTGGCGGACTGGGACCGGCTGCGCGCGGCCGGCAAGGCCGTCAAGGACCACACCCTGCGCCATCTCGAGCGCTACCTCCTCCAATTGGAGCAGGCGGTGACGGCGGCCGGCGGCACCGTCCACTGGGCGGCCGACGCCGAGGAGGCGAACCGGATCGTCACCGGCCTGATCCGGGCGACGGGCGAGCGGGAAGTGGTCAAGGTCAAGTCCATGGCCACCCAGGAGATCGGCCTCAACGAGGCGCTGGAGGCCGCCGGGATCGCCGCGTACGAGACCGACCTCGCCGAACTCATCGTCCAGCTCGGCCACGACCGGCCCTCGCACATCCTGGTCCCGGCCATCCACCGCAACCGTGCCGAGATCCGCGACACCTTCCGCGCCGAGATGGGCCGGTGGGGCCGGCCGGCGCCCGACCCGCTCGGCGACGACCCGCGGGAGCTCGCCGAGGCGGCGCGCCTGCACCTGCGCGAGAAGTTCCTGCGGGCCAAGGTCGCCGTCTCCGGCGCCAACTTCATGGTCGCCGAGACCGGCACGATGGTCGTCTTCGAGTCCGAGGGCAACGGACGGATGTGCCTGACGCTGCCCGAAACCCTGATCTCGGTGGTGGGCGTGGAGAAGGTGGTCCCGACCTTCCGCGACCTGGAGATCTTCCTCCAGACGCTGCCCCGCTCCTCGACGGCCGAGCGGATGAACCCGTACACGACCATGTGGACGGGCACGACGGACGGCGACGGGCCCAGCGCCTTCCACCTCGTCCTCCTCGACAACGGACGCACCGACACCCTCGCCGACGAGGTGGGCCGCCAGGCCCTGCGCTGCATCCGCTGCTCCGCCTGCCTCAACGTCTGCCCCGTCTACGAGCGCGCCGGCGGGCACGCCTACGGTTCCGTCTACCCGGGCCCCATCGGCGCCATCCTCAGCCCCCAACTGCGCGGCACCGGAAGCGAGATCGACGCCTCCCTGCCCTTCGCGTCCACGCTCTGCGGGGCCTGCTACGAAGTCTGCCCCGTCGCCATCGACATCCCCGAGGTCCTCGTCCACCTGCGCGAACGGGTGGTCCAGGGCGGCCCGGTGACCCGGGACGGCATCCGCGTCACCATCCGCCCCGCGCACGGTCACACCGCCGAACGGGCCGCCATGCGCGCCGCCCGGCTGCTCCTCGACCACCCGGCGGCCCTCCGGGCGGGCGAACGCCTGCTGGCCCGGGCCCGCCGGCTGCGTCCGCGCCGGCTGCCGGGGCCGGGGCGGGCCTGGACCGCCACCCGCGAACTGCCCGGCATTCCGGCGGAGTCCTTCCGCGACTGGTGGACCAGGGAACGGGGGACCCCGCAGTGACGAGCAAGGACCGCATCCTGGCCCGCATCCGCCGGGCCGTGCCGGGCGGCCCCGAGGTGGACATCCCCCGGGACTACCTCCGCGCGCACGGCGCCCGCACCCCGGCCGGGAGCGCCGACCTCCTCGCCGCCAACCTGGCCGAGTACCGCGCGAACGTCCACCGCACCGACGAGGGCGGCCTCCCCCTGCTGCTGATGCGGCTCCTGGCCGAGCGCGGCTCCCGGACGGTCCTCGTACCGCCCGCGCTGCCCCCGCACTGGCTCGCGGCGGCCGACCCGACCCGCGTCCACGACCGGGCCGGGTCCAGCCCGTACGAACTGGACGCGGTCGACAGTGTCGTGACGGGCTGCGCCCTGGCCGTCGCCGAGACGGGCACGATCATCCTCGACGGGGGCCCGGACCAGGGCCGGCGCCGCATCACGCTGATCCCCGACCACCACATCTGCGTCGTCCGCGTCCCCGAGCAGCTGGTGGACTCCGTACCGCAGGCCCTCGAACGCCTCGATCCCGTCCGCCCGCTGACGTGGATCTCCGGACCCTCCGCCACCAGCGACATCGAGCTGGACCGGGTGGAAGGCGTGCACGGCCCCCGCACCCTGGAAGTGATCCTCCTCGGCGCACAATGAGGGCATGCCCACCCACATCGCCCTCACCGCCCTCGTGGTACACGACTACGACGAGGCCATCGACTTCTACACTCGCGCCCTAGGCTTCGAGCTCGCCGAGGACACCGAGCGCCCGGACGGCTCCCGCTGGGTCGTGGTCCGCCCGCCCGGCGCCAAGGAGACCGCGCTGCTGCTCGCCCGCGCCAAGGACGAGGCCCAGCGCTCCCGGGTCGGCGACCAGACGGGCGGTCGCGTCGGCTTCTTCCTCTACACCGACGACTTCGCCGGCGACCACGCCCGGATGGCCGCCGAGGGCGTCCGCTTCCTGGAGGAGCCGCGCCACGAGGCGTACGGCTCCGTGGCCGTCTTCGAGGACCTCTACGGCAACCGCTGGGACCTACTCCAGCCCGCCCGCTAGCCGGGGCGCCTCCCGCGCGGCATCGACGGCCGGGCCGCCGTCCGTGACCCGGCCGGCCAGCTCCCGGGCCCAGCGCACCAGGCCCGGCACGTCGACCCCGTACGGCCGCCCGTCCAGCCCCTCGATCCCGGCGGCCCCGCGGCGCAGCAGCCGCGCCCCGCCGACCGCGTTCCCGCGCGCGGCGTGCGTCAGCCCGACCGCGAGCTGCGCGAGCCCCCGCCAGAGCGGGGCCGCGGCCCCGGGCCCGGACTTCCAGGCGTCCTCGAACACCTCGTGCGCGTGGAACGGCATCCCGGCGTCCAGCAGCCGCTGAGCCTCCCGGACGGTCTGCGCGGACGTACGCACCACCCCTTCGGGCTGCCGCTCCACTCCTGGCGTTCCGTAGGGCAGCGGCCGCCCCAGTCCGTCCCTGGGCCGCGCACTGCGCGCCCGCCCCTCGGCATCCCGATCGCGTGTGTTCACCGCCCCATCCTCGCCCTCGTCCATTACCGGTGCATGCACACCCGTCTGCGTGGGGTAATGTTCTGCATGTGCCGCCGAGCAGGGGGAAACCCCAGGTCGAAAGCACATCGGGACGTGGCGCAGCTTGGTAGCGCACTTGACTGGGGGTCAAGGGGTCGCAGGTTCAAATCCTGTCGTCCCGACTTTTCGAAGTCGCAGGTCAGGGGCCGTTTCAGAGCAATCTGAAACGGCCCCTTGATCGTTTTTGGGGACCACTTGGGGACCAACCCGCTTGACCGCGTCAGGTGGCGACCATGATCGGTACCGTGAGCGACCGCGGGCTCGCAACACGCTGAGGTGCGCGAAGAGCGTGGTGCTGGCGGCGGTGACCCGGCGGTCGTCGGGGTGCAGCTAGTACTGCGTGGTGGTGAGCGAGTTGTGCCCGCCGATCGTGTACATACGACCGCCTCGGGGGCCGGTGAACAGCCGAGTTTTGGTGCCCTGGTCTACTACGCGATCGCCAATGCCTCCGCCTGGACCCTCACAGCAGCCGAAGGACGACCGGCGCGGATCATCCCCGTGGTGGGGCTGGCCAGCTGCCCTGGTCCTGGCCTTCGCCCTGCCCGCTCATCGGTGATCACCGGCGCCGCGGTCCTGGCCGCGGGCGCCGCCGCATACGGGATCCGCCGCACGATCACCGCCAGGAAGGAGAAGCGGTGGTAGGGCGCGACGCGCCCTGGGACCAAGGAACCGGCGGTGTACCGGCGCCGCACGGGACGATGTCGCCACCACCACTCCGGCGGCGAAAGGGGCAGCTTCCCATGTCTTTGCTCAACTCCTGGCAGCCGAAGATGAACGCGACGCACGCCTGAACCGCACCGCCGACCTGACGACGACCGGACCAGCCGTGGCACCGGCCGCTGACTGGGCGCAGCCATGCGGCCGGGCCAGCGGGCCCAGCGCTCAAGTGCCCTGTCAACACAGTGGATTTCTGCTCTTCGTTAACGGACTTCTGACGTATTCTTGACGCCTGGTGTGCCGGGAAGTCTGGTCGGCGGTCAGGAGCCATGGGTTCTTCCATGGGCTCCGGCTCTCGCTTTGAAAGGCATCCGTCATGACCGCCATACAGCAGCCCGCTGCGCCTGCGCCCCTGCCAGGCGGGCCCGGCCGCCGGAGTCCGCGCCGTTCGGTCCTTTTCTTCGCGTTCGCTTTCGCTGTGATCGCAGATCCAGTCTCCTCCGTGGCGTACGCCATCGAGGCGGCGCTGCGCGCCCTGCACGGCGATCTCGCCCTGCTGCTGCCGACGATGTCGCTGGTGGTGGGCCTGGTCGTGGTGGTCACCGCCAACTACTGGCAACTGGTGCGCCGTTTCCCCAAGGGCGGTGGGGCGGCGGCTGCGGCCGGGCGGGCCTTCGGGCCGCGCTGGACGTTCGTACCCATCGGCGCGCTCGTCGTCGACTTCGTCCTCACCATCGGCATCTCCATCGCGGCCGCCGCCAGCGCCGTGATCGCCCTCTTCCCCGCCGCCGCGCCCTTCCGTGTCCCGCTCGCCCTGCTCCTGCTGCTGGTCGTCGCCGGGCTGACCTGGTTCGGACACGGCGGGCGGCTGCTGTTCGCCGTCATGACCGTGCTCTTCGTGCTCGTCTGCGTCGCCGTGCTCGTACACGGCTTCGTCTCACCGCACACCATGGGTGAGGCCCCCGCCTCGACGGACCCGGGCCGCTCCGCCGCCCTCGCGGTCGTCCTCGCCTTCCCCGTCGCGATGGCCCTGGCCACCGGCATCGAGGCCCCGTCCACGGCCATCGCGCAGCTCGGCCAGCTCGACGACACCCACCGCCGCCGCTTCGGGCGCGGCACCCTCGCCCTGCTCCTGGTCATCGTCGGGGGCCTCACCCTGGCCCTGACCGCGCTCGCCGTGCGCCTCCGCATCGGCATCCCGGACAAGGACTCCACCCAGATCGCCGACATCGCCCACGCCGCCGCCGGATCCGGCTGGCTCTACGGAGCCTTCCAGGTGACCAGCTCCCTTCTGCTCTTGGCCGCCGCCAGCTCCTCCTTCCAGGCAGGCCCGGGACTCCTCAAGGCTCTGGCCGGCACACCGGAGCGCCCGGGTGTGCTGCCCGAACTGCTGGGTCGGACCAACCGGCACCACACCCCGTACTGGTCCGTCGTCGTCTACCTGGCCGCGGCGGCGGTGATCATCGTGGCTGCCGCGGGGGAGGAGCAGGAGCTCGTCCTCTTCTACGCGGTCGCGGTCTTCGTCAGCTTCCTCGTCGGCCTGCTGGCCATGACCCGCTTCGCCCGTACCGAGCGCAAGCCCGCCCTCGCCTGGCTGAATGCCATGGCGGCCGTCACGGTGGCTTTCACCCTCCTGGTGAACCTCCTCCGTGGCTGGCCCATCCTCTCCCTGGTCGCCACCCTCGCCATCGGCGGAGCCTTCTACCTCCGCTGGGTCCGAGCCGGACGTCCATCCGGCATCGAGGACGTGGAAGCCCGTGCCGAAGCTGACTGATCCGAAGCGGTCACCACATCGACCACGATCCGCAGGCCCGGTCAGCCGGGCCCTTGTACGGCCCACCACAATCACCCATGGCACACACCCACTGAAAGGAGCCCGCATGGGGATCCGCTACGGCATCGGCGCACTGATCGCTGTCACAGCGCTACTGCTCGCCGGCTCCGGCATCGCCACACTCAGCAGTGGCTGGCTGCTGCCCTGGCAGCGGCGGCACATCGTCCGTCTCCGGCTTTTCGGCTGGGCACAGCTCCTGATCGCGATCGCGCTGGGCATCCAGCTGATCGGTCTCCTGGCGGTCGATTCCGCCTACCGCACCATGTTCACCGTGCCCGGCACCGTGGTGTTGCTGTTCGCCCTGGTGTTGATCACGCGTGCGCAGCGTCCGAGAGGCACAGGCCAAGGAGGCTGAGCCCGGGGACGACGGTCCGATTCGCTGGCTCGTCGCCGTCCTCGACATCATGTGTGGGGAAGCCATGCCGCCCGAGAGTAGCCGTCGCATCAGGGCGTCTGACCTGCGCTCCCGCGCGGATTGCGAGCGCGGGAGCGCGGTTGGGCGCACCATGGGATGCGGGGGCCGAGGGGGTGTGACGAGCGGGCAGGAGCCCGTCGATGGTGCGTGGGCGATTGCGGATCTACCTCGGGGCCGCCCCGGGGGTGGGAAAGACGTACGCGATGCTCGAGGAAGGGCAGCGGCTGGCTTCGGCCGGTGCCGATGTGGTCGTCGGTTTCGTCGAGCCGCACGGTCGGCGGCCCACGGCTGCCCTTGCCGAGGGGCTGGAGATCATTTCCCGGCGCCCCATGGAGTACCGGGGTGCGAGCTTCACCGAGATGGACCTGGACGGGGTGCTCGCCCGCCAGCCGCAGGTCGCCTTGGTCGACGAACTGGCCCACACCAATGTGCCCGGCTCCCGCCATGCCAAGCGATGGCAGGACGTCGAGGAACTCCTCGACGCGGGGATCGACGTAGTCACCACGCTCAACGTCCAGCACCTGGAGTCCCTGGGCGACGTGGTCCGGCAGATCACCGGTGTCCCGCAGCGTGAGACCCTGCCCGACGAGGTGGCACGCCGCGCGGACCAGATCGAACTGGTGGACCTGCCGCCCGAGCTGCTGCGCCGACGCATGCTGCACGGCGAGATCTATCCCTCGGACCGCATCGAGGCCGCCCTCACCCACTACTTCCGCGTCGGCAACCTCACCGCCCTACGCGAACTCGCCCTGCTGTGGCTTGCCGACCGCGTTGAGGAAGGACTGCAGCGCTACCGCGCGGAACACGGCATCACCACCCCCTGGGAAACCCGCGAGCGCATCATGGTTGCCCTCACCGGCGGCCCCGAGGGAGAAACTCTGATCCGCCGCAGCGCCCGGATCAGCGCCCGAGTCCCCGGCAGTGAGCTGCTGGCATTGCACGTCGTACCGAGCGACGGCCTCACCCACGGCGATCCGGCCGCCCTCGCCGCCCAGCGGGCCCTGGTGGAGTCGCTGGGCGGCAGCTACCACCAGACCACCGGCGACGACATCCCCGAGGCGCTGCTCCAGTTCGCGGAGGCCGAGAACGTCACGCAGATCGTGCTGGGCGCGAGCCGCCGCGGAAGGCTCTCCACGTTCCTCCGTGGCGGTGTGGGGCACCGGACGATCCGGCGATCCGGCCCCATCGACGTACTCGTGATCACCCATGAGCACGCCGCCGGCTCGACTTCCCCGCTGCGACTGCCGCACCCGAGCCGCGCCACCGGCCCACGGCGCTTCTGGACGGCGATGCTGCTCGCGGCGATCACGCTCCCGGGCCTGACCGCCCTCTTGGTTCTCCTGGGCGAGCACGTGGATCTCTCCCTCGCCTTGGTGCTCTACCTGCTCGCCGTTGTCGTGATCGCCCTGGTCGGTGGCCTCGTTCCCGCACTGGTGGCCGCTCTTGCCGCGGGACTGCTCGCCGACTACTACTTCACCCCGCCGATGCACTCGTTGCGCGTACAGCACCTCGCCGACGTCATAGCGCTGGTGGTGTACGTCGTCACGGCCGTCATCGTCGGCATGGCTGCGGGTGCGGCCGCACGCAGCACGTACCAGGCCGTCCGCGCGAGCTCCGAGGCCCGGGCACTGAGTCGGCTGGCCACCGCCATGATGCACGGCCAGGACCTGCCGACCTTGCTCGAACAGGTACGGGAGGACTTCGGCCTGGATGCGGTGAGTCTGTTGGAACGCGATACGGGGCATGCCGCCGAGCCCCGCTGGTACGTCGTCGCCAGCACCGGTGAGGATCCACCCGAGCGCCCGTACGACGCGGATGTGGACAGCCCCGTCGGCGACGACCTCACCCTGGCTGCCCGAGGGCGCCCGCTGAGCAGCGATGACCAGCGAGTACTGGGAGCGTGCGCGGCCCAGTTGGGCATGGCCTACTCCCACGGCCGGCTCGCTGCCCACGATGCCGAAACGGGCCTGCGCGCCGAAGCCGAGCACACTCGGGCCTCGCTCCTCCTCACCGCGAGCCGCGATCTGCGGGGCCCACTGCGCACAGCCGACGAAGCGCTGGATGGCCTAGGCGTCGGCACGGATATGAGAGAGAGCCGGAACCTCGCCATAGCTCGGTCGTCGGTGCGGCGTGCGGTCCAGCTTCTCTCGGACCTCGACGAGTTGAGCCGCCTGCACGCCGGGGCACTGGATCTGTATCTGCGACCGGTCGATCTCGACGAGCTGCTGACCGCCGTTCTGGACGACCTGGGTCCTGGTGGCCATGCGATCCAATGCAGCCTGCCGGAGCTGCTGCCCGACGTGATCGCCGACGCGGCGGTGCTCACTCGCGTGCTGACCGCTTTGGCGGCCGAGGCCCAACGCCACAGCCCGCCGGACCGGCCCGCGCGGCTGACAGGCAAGACCCGGGCTGGTCAGGTGGAGATCTACATGACGGACGGCACCAACGACGAAGTGCAGGGAGCGGAACGCGGCACACATCCGAGTCGCACGCCGGACAGTCTGACCCTGCGGATGTGCCGTGACCTCACGGAGACGATGGGGGGCACCCTTGAAGCCGCAGCCGTCGGCCCCGGCTTTGCCGTGACGCTCACGCTTCCGGCGGCGGCCTCCCGGCGGCCGATCACCCCGTCTGCGCCCTCCCCGACGGAGGATCAGTGACTCGCGTCAGCCACTGCCCGGGTGCACAGAAGTCACCGACCGTCGATCACTGCAGGCCTGAGACTTTGAAGACCGTGAGGGCCGTCTCGCGGTCGATACGCTCTGCCAGCCGGCGCAGGGCCGTCTCGCCGCACAGCAGAGTGCCGCGCTGGATCGATGTGCGGGTGTCTGTGTCGACCCGGCGCCACATCGCGGGATTGCGGACCAGGACGGTCGGATCGATCTCGACCTGGCTTCCCTCCGTGTCGCGGAGGATCATCCGCTGGGCCACCCCGTCGGACCACCTGACCGAGACGAGGGAGTCGGTGCGGACAGTGTGTTCCACCAGCAGTCCTCGGGCGCTGAGCAGACCGGGACCTACGGAGACCCTGGACGGCAGCAGGATCACGAAGAAGAGGGCGGCCAGGCCGGTCCAGAGGGCGCCGCGGGTCGCGTCGAGCTTGCCGAAACCCGCGTCCATGGCGAGCAGGGCCGAGTACAGGAGGGACGCGACACCGATGGCCGAGCGCATCTCGCCGGCCCAGTGGATGTCGCGTGTGATAGGCCCTCGAGGCTCCGCGCCGGCGTGAGCACCGGTTGCGGACTGCGTGAAACGTCGTCCCATGGGGGTGACGTTAGGGCCGGTACGGGCCTCGACACCGGACCCTGACGCACCGCTGATGTGATGGCTACGGCATTTTGACGGCGCTCCGGTTCGAGACCAACCCCAGGCCGTTCAGTGGCCTGGCGGGCCGGTGGTGACCGGCGCGGGATTCCACGGTGCGGGGGCAGGCGGTGGCTCGAACGGTCCGGCCCGGTTGGCCATGAGGATCAGCAGCGTCCCGACGACGAGCACGGTGATGACGATGAGGGCGAGCCCGACGGGGTTGCGAGGGTTGTAGTAGTAGCGGTTCGTTCCCCACTTGCTCCGCTTGAAGACCGGTTCGTCGTCGTGATGCACAGGCTGCGTCCTAGCTGGGTCGAAGGTATGGGGAGGCGCGCATTCCCCAGCGGCCATTGCGGTCAGGAGGCGCAGCCCACTGCCTTCTGGGCCGCGGGGAAGTACACGGTCATGAGACGGGTGAGGGCCTCACGGCGTGCGGGTACGTCGGAGGCCTTGATGGGCGGGTAGATCTCGACGACGAACTGGCTGGGTTTGCCCTCGTAAGTGCAGCGTGCGACCGCGACGGCCATGGAGTCGGCAACGCGGGCGGCGTCGCCCACGTCGATCTGGACGGGATCGCCAGAGCTTGCCAAGCGCTGTCCGATGCCACCCATGACGTCTTCGTCCGCCGTGGTCACGTCGCCTTTCACGGTCAGGACGGTGTTCTTGTCCACGGTCAGTTCGCACCGCGGAGCGTGCGGCCTGGCTGCGTACGTCGACTGCTCCAGCTTGGCGCCGGGCGGAAGCAGCGGTGCGGTGAGGGCCGAATCGACGGCCACGCCGCATAGGTCGCCCGGCAGCGCGTACTCCCTGCTCTCGCTGCACCCGGTCACGGAGATCAGTGCCGCGGCCCCCGCGGCGGCCGTCATGGCCGTGCGCAGGCGCTTCACTGGGTGCCTGCCAGACCCTTGGCGGCGACGTTCCCCGTCACTGCGGACGTGTTGATCTCCTGCTCCAGCGTGCGCGGCGTGTAGGGGTGCCCGGGGTTCGCCTTGGCCCATTCCTCGGAGAGAGCCCTCAGCTGGTTCTCCCGGTGCGTGAACGTCTTCGCGTTCTGGTCCTGGACTCCCGCGTCGATCCGCGCCTGTTCGTCGAGCTGCCACTGGTAGGCGAGGGCGTCGACACCTCGTTGCGCTATGTCGCCGACCACGGGGATGAAGTTGGCGGCTCCGCCGAAGCCGTGGTAACCCCACTTGGCTTCCCACGTGGGGTCATCCTTGTCGGTCTTGAGGGCCTGGTAGCGGGCCTCTTCGAGGAAGCCGACCGTACGGCCCGCATCTTGCAGCGTCTCGTTGGGGTCACGCGGGTGTTCTGCGTGGATGTCTTTGATCATTTCTCGGTTCATGGCCTCGTTGAGCATGCCGTAGGAATTCTGGTCGCGGGAGACCTGCTTGCTCACCTCCAGGAGGTGGTGGCGGTCGAGCTGGCGGGGGTCGTCCGGCGTGTCCGACATGGCGCTGGCCGAGTGGTGTACGACATCGCTGTGGGCGGAAAGGACCTTGGTCATGTCGTCGCGCATCTCGGAGGGGAACTCGTCGCCGCGCTCGGAGAGGTACTTCAGGGAGCGGTCCAGAACCTGGCGGTGTTCAGGCGTGAGGTCGTCGGGACGCGTTGTCATGTTGTTGGGGTCGACTCCCGTGGCTGCAGAGACCAGGGCGGCTCCCGTGGCCTCCCGCGCGGCGTTGCCGTCCTTGGTGTTGAGGGGTGTGTCGTCGAAGGTCTGCCGGTCGCCGAGGACGTACTGGGCGTTGTCGGTGGGCTGCGTCGCGTTGAAGAACTCCGTCGCGGCGTTCGGGCTGGCGGCCAGGGCGGTCATGAAGCCGGTCATGGGGTCGCGGCCGAAGTCCTCGCCGATGAAGTTCATCTTGGGCACTGGTGGCACGCCGCCGTTCCAGTAGTTGGCCGGGAGCTTCATCTTCTTCTCGGTGGCGACGAGCGCGTTGCCGTAGTCGTTCAGGAAGCGGTTGTCCCAGTCGCCGTTGCGCATGAGGTTGCTCATCACCTGGTAGCCGTAGACCTGGCTGCCGCGGGTCTGGATGCGCTCCTCGCCCAGCTTGACCATGTCGTTCTCCCAGGTGCGCATGGCCGGGCTGTCGGACTGGGTGGCGCCGGCCAGGGTGAGGGAGAGGTTGCGCTGGAAGTCGCCGAGCTGGTCGTGGCGGGAGCGCTGCAGGGTGCCGCCGTCGGAGGGGTCGGCGAGGTCCGCCCAGAAGTCGAGCAGGCCGCGCGGGCCGATGGTGGTGGCGAGCTGCTCCTGGAAGAGCCGGTCGTCCTTGTACTTGGCCAGGTCGGCATTGAGCTTGTCGAACTCCTCGGGGGACATGTCGTCGCCCTTGGTCTTCAGGAGCTTCGCGATCCGGTCGGCGTCCTTCATGGCGTCCGCGGCGCGGTCGCGGTCGTAGTAGGCGGCGTCGGAGAAGCCGTACGGGGTCTGGCTGACCAGCATGGTCAGCGCCTGGGCGGCCGTCGTGTCGCTCTCGGTGGCGCCCTCGAGGATCCGCTGGACCTCGTCGCGGAGGGCGGTCGCATCGGCCTCGGTGTGCTCGGGCACCGTCGTGCCCTTGGCGGCGCGGTCGGGGTGGATGTTCATCGTGACGGTGAAGCCGCCATTGCCCGCCGGCACCACGGTGAGGTTCTTCTCCAGCCCGCGCCGGACGGCCTCGTTCAGCCTGGCCTTGTAGTCGACGAGCTCACCGTGGGTGTCACGCAGGATGTTCCCGATACTGGTGGCCTCGGTGGCGGCGTCGGCGAACTCCTTGGCGGTCTTGCCGATGAACTCCCGGGTCACGGTCGCGTTCACCCCGGCCCAGTCGGCCTTCGCGGCTTTACCTCCGAGGTCGCCACGGGCATCCGACTCCAGCTCCCACAATTTCGTGGCCATGGCCGTCCAGTCCGCGACGGCGGTTGACAGCTTCGAGAAGTCCGCGAAACGCAGTGCGTCCAGGTCCATCAGTGCTGCGCCCTTTCCTCGAATCCTGTATTGAGCTGCGCGAACTTGAACTGGGTGGCGATCCAGTACTCGCCTTCGGCGTGCGCGTTCTGCGTGTAGTCGAGGTGGTTGGAAATGTGGGCGCAGGCGTCCAGCAGCGTTCCCACCTGGTCGTGCCACTTGTCCGCGAGCGTCGAGAGGGCGGTCCCCAGAGCGAAGTCCTTCTTCAAGGAGCCGGCCGCCTCGTGCGTACTGGCCTTGGCATGGTCCCCATCGGTGCCGAGCCTCTGCCGCAGTTTGAATGCGGCGTTTCCTACTGCCGCCAGGTCCTTCTGGGTGACCACCAGATCCCCCTGTGGCCCGGGCCCGCCGCCCCCTCCGGGATCGAGCTGATTGAGCCGCATTGCCGTCTGGTTCGCAGCAGCGGCTGACTTGAGCTCTGCCCATTCGGCATCGAATGACATAGGACCCCCGTGGTGAAAGTGACTTGATCGGTGAGCGAGTTCGGTCCAAGCGAGATCATTGGGCCGGATGAGGCCGGCGGCCTGCGGGGCGTGGCTGGACACCGGTCATCAGAATGTCCAGGCCGCGGCGTGTGGTCACCAGCACGACGCGGTCGTCGTGGCGCAGGACCCGTCCGTGTGGTGGTCGCCAGTTGAAGGCAGGCCGGTCCGTGCGGAATCCGCCGAGTGTGTCCGTCGAGGAGGCCGACCGGCGGCTGGTCGCGGGGCCGACGGCGAGTACGCGCCACTCGTGTTCCTTGAAGGCCTCGTGTATGGAGTGCCCTTCGAGTTCTGGGTGGCCGGCGACGTCCACGACGGTGAAGAGCAGGGATCCGCGCTCCACCGGCATGACCCCCAGCACGTGGCGGCCCATCATCGCGGCGGCGAAGGAGGGCGCGGCCAGCGCCGAGACACTGCGGCTGCGGGTGAGCGCGTCCGGGTAACCGGCGCGCATGGTGCGGGAGACGGTGGCGGCGAAGTCGTCGCCGTACAGGCGCATCACGGCGCGCACGCGAGGGTTGCTCTCGCGGGCTGCCATCACAATGTCGAGGTTCTCGCCGTCGTCGTGGGTGAGGACCAGCAATGACTTGCTGGTGCCGATGCGGGCGAGATCGAGGACCCCGGGAGCGGCGGCGTCCTCGAGCAGCAGGTGCACTCCGAGCTCGCGTGCCAGCGCGACCCCTCGGGCCTGCGGGTCCCGCTCGATGACCACGACCTTGTGGTCGGTCGTACACAGCTGCGCCAGGACGCGCGTGCCGATCTTGCCGAGGCCGACCAGGACGATGTGGTCGTGCAGACCCGTATCCGGTACGTGGTTGGCCGACGCGGTGCGGAAGGCCAGGGTGGCGGCGTTCATGGCGGCGGCCACGACGAGAGGGAGTACGGCCAGGCCGACGAAACCCGCGATGAGCTGGAGGACCTGGCGGGCCGTGGAGTCTTCGGTTGCCGGGTCGCCCATGGTGAAGATGTCCAGCAGTGGCAGGTACACCGACTTCCACAGCGGTCCGTCCTCCACGACGGCCGTCGCCGTGGCCAGTAGCACCACCGCCGCGGCGAGCACCCCGAAGACGGCGGTCACTTCGCGGGAGACGAAGATCTTCCAGGGCAGGTGCCCGAGCCGGTCGCTCAGCCAGCCCCGATAGGCCCGCCGCCTGGCGGGGGCCGCCGGCGCGTGGTGGTGGGTCACCTCTTCGAGCATGAGCCGGCCGTGCGTGAACTGCCGGTGGTAGGCGGTAGCGGTGTCGGGCAGCAGCTGGGTGCCGTTGGCGCCCGGTGTTTCCGCGCTGTCCTCGCCCATCGGGTCGTCCATGTGCGTACCGGACAGAACGGCGAGCGTGGCCAGGTCCGTCGTGTGGGGCGGGGTTCCGGCGGGGCGGACCACTCCGCGGAACACCTTGCCCTCGACCTGGAGGGTGGGCCCGTGCCCGACTGCCGCGGCGGCCACCAATTCGGGGACGGCCGTGTCCGCGTCGGAGAGCACCGTCGTGGACGCGTCGATGAACGCGTCGTCGCACCCGGCGTGCGCGGCTGCCGCCCGGTCGAGGAGCAGTTCGAGATGACGGCCGCGGTCCCGGTTGAACATGCGGATGACCAGGCGTACGGACGGATTGATGCTGCGGGCGAGCAGGGCAGCGGTCATGTTGGTCTGGTCGTCGCCGTAGGTGAGGGCAACCGCCGCGGCACGCTCGACGCCGGCCTCCCGGAGGGTCTGCTCGTCGGGCCGCGCGGAGATGAGCAGCTCCACGGGGGAGCGCGGATCCCGGTGCAGGGCAACGACCTCGGCGCCGTGCCCCTCGCGGCGCGACGGCAGGACGACCGTGACAGCCTCGCCGCACACGGCGTCGAGTTCCTGTGCCAGGCGGTGTGCGAGGCCGTCGTCACCACAAATGATCATGTGTTGGGAGCGCTGCCCGACTCGCGCTCGGAGCTGGAGGGTTGCGGACATGCGGTCAGAACCGCCCTGCTGTCGCATCGGTGGCGATCGGCAGGGACAGGACCATGGTCAGTCCTCCGCCGGGGGTGTCCTCGGGTGTGAGCGTGCCGTCCATGGCCTCGGTGAGTCCCCTGGCCAGGGCGAGGCCGAGGCCGAGTCCGGCGGTGTTGTCGCGGTCGCCGAGGCGCTGGAACGGTTCGAAGGCGCGCTCGCGGTCGTCGGCAGCGATCCCGGGGCCCCGGTCGGCGATCCTGATGTCGACCCGCCCGGCCAGGGCGCTGGCTGTCACCAGCACCGGGCGCTCCGCGGGAGCGTGGCGGACCGCGTTGCCGACGAGGTTGGCCAGCACCCGTTCCAGCAGCGGCGGGTCGGCCTGAAGCGCCGGTACCGACTCAAGGCTCTGCACATCGATGGCGGGCCCGCCGTCGGGCGTCAGGTCCAGCGAGTCCAGCGCGGCCGGCAGGACTTCCTCCAGTGTGGTGGCCCGCAGGTCGAGCGTGAGGGCGCCGGCTTGCAGGCGGCTGAGATCGAGCAGGTTCTCCACCAGGCGGTTGAGCCGGTTCAGGGACACCTCGGCGGAGGTCAGCAGTTCCGCGCGGTCCTCGGCGGAGAACTCGATCTCCTGATTGCGCAGTGAGCTGACCGCGGCCAGCGCCCCTGCCAAGGGGGTCCGCAGGTCGTGGCTGACGGCCCGGAGCAGGGCGGTGCGGAGGCGGTCGGCGGCCTTGATGGGTTCGACCTCGGCGGCGGCCTCGGCCAGCCGGGCCCGCTCGACGGCCGCGCCGACGTGCGCGGAGAAGGCGGCCAGCACGCGGCGTTCGGAGGAGGGCAGCGTGCGGCCGCGCAGGACGAGGAAGGCCTCGGGGCCCGCCGCCACCACGAGGGCGGGGTCGGTCGCGCTGCCTGTGTCGCAGGCTTCGGGAGCCAGCTCGACGGTGTCCATGCCGAATGTTTCACGCGTACGTTCCAGCAGTGCCGGGATCGTCTGGTCGCCGCGGACGATGCTGCCGGCGAGGGACGACATCGTCTCAGCCTCGGCCGTGGCACGAGCAGCACGGCGGGAGAGCCGCAAGGACCTGTCCGCTGCGGCGGCCACGGTGGCGGCGACGACGGCGAAGACCACCAGCGCCAGCACGCTGTCCGGGTCGCTCATGGTGAACTCGCCTATGGGCGGCATGAACCAGTAGTTGAGGAGCAGTGCGGCGGTCAGCGCCGCGATCAGCGCGGATGCCACTCCGCCGATGCAGGCCACGCCCACGACGGTCACCAGGAAGAGCAGCGCCTCGCTGGTGAGGTTCAGTGTGCCGCGCATGCGGTCGAGGCCGAGGGTGAGCAGCACCGGGAGTACCACGCCGGCCACGGGTCCGGCGATGAGCCGGGAGGTGGGGAGAGTGCGGCGCCGGGACGGGAGTAGCCGGCCGTGGCCCGCCCGCTCGTGCGTGACCATGTGGACGTCGATGTCCTCGGACAGCGCCACGACGGTCTCGCCGATCCCGCGTCCGGTGAGGAAACGTTCCAGCCGACGGCGGCGGCTCGTACCGAGGACGAGCTGGGTGGCGTTCTCCGCCATGGCGAAGTCCACCAGTGCGGTGGGCACTTCGTCGCCGACGACGGAGTGGTAGCTGCCGCCCAGGTGTTCGACGAGGGCCCGCTGGCCGGCCAGAGCCGCGTGCGAGACCCCGGCGGCGAGCCCGTCGCTGCGCGCGATGTGTACGGCGAGCAGTTCACCGCCGGCGGACCGGTCGGCGATGCGTGCCGCGCGACGGATGAGGGTCTCGCCCTCGGGGCCGCCGGTGAGGGCGACCACGACGCGTTCCCGGGTCTCCCAGACGTCCCCGATGCCGTGCTCGGTACGGTACTTGTGGAGGGACTCGTCCACCCGCCCGGCCAGCCACAGCAGGGCCAGCTCCCGCAGCGCGATGAGATTGCCGGGGCGGAAGTAGTTGGCGAGCGAGGCGTCGATCCGCTCCGGGGGATAGATGTTGCCGTGTGCCATGCGGCGGCGAAGTCCCTCGGGGGGTATGTCGACCAGCTCGACCTCATGGGCGCGGCGCACGAACTCATCGGGCACCGTCTCGCGCTGCGGGACTCCGGTGATCTTCTCGACGACGTCGCTCAGCGACTCCAGGTGCTGGATGTTGAGCGTGGTGACGACATCGATCCCGGCAGCGAGGATGTCCTCGACGTCCTGCCACCGCTTCGGGTGCCGGCCGCCCCCAGGGACATTGGTATGGGCGAGTTCGTCGATCAGCACCACCTGCGGCCGTCTGGCCAGCAGCGCTTCACGGTCCAGCTCCGTGTATTGGCCGCCACGGTATTCCTGTTCGGCCGACGTGAGGATCTCCAGGCCGTCGAGCTTCTCCTCGGTGTGCCGGCGCCGGTGGCACTCCACAAAACCGGCCACCACATCCGCGCCGCGGGCGGCCCGGCGGTGTGCCTCGTCGAGCATCCGGTACGTCTTGCCGACGCCGGGGGCCGCACCCAGAAAGACCTTGAGCCTCCCCGGCCGTACGGCAGGGTTTCCCGCGTCGGCCACCGGGCCCGCCTCGTGCGTGGTCGTCATGCTCAGAACTTCTCGGGGAAGAACAAGGCCAGGACCAGGTACCCGACCAGGCTGACCGCGACGATGATGCCTACGACAGTTTCCGTGCTCACCCGTACCCGACTCCTCCGCACGTCCTCAACTTCACCAGCGAACAGCAGCGATGACGCGAAGGAAACGGCCCTGACGCACTCCTGACGCGAGTCGACTGGGACTTTGACGGTGTATTGACGGCCGTTGCATCGATAGGGTGAAGGCGGTGTGCCGGGAAGCCTGGTCGGCGTCGCGTGACCGCATGGTCCGCGTCGACTCGGGTGGGGGCGGAATGCGCAGCGTCGGTACGGTCTTGTTCCTCGTGGTGCTGGCCACGGTCGTGGCCACAGGTGCCCGCCGCTGGCGAATCCCCGCACCCTCACTGCTCGTTGTCGCAGGGCTCGTCGTCGCGCTGATACCGGGCACTCCGGAGATCCGGGTCAGTCCGGAGGCCATCGGCCTCATCGTCCTGCCGCCGCTGCTGTACGCCAGCGCCGAGGAACTGTCCTGGCGCGAGCTGCGGCTGGTGTGGAAGCCGGTCAGCGTGCTCGCGGTCGGTCTGGTCCTGGCCTCGGCGGCCGCGGTCGGCCTGGTCGCGTCGCTGCTCACCCCGCTGACCTGGCAGATGGCGCTGGTCCTGGGGGCCGTCCTCGCGAGTACGGACCCGGTGGCGGTCACCGCGCTCGGTCGGCGCCTCGCCCTGCCTCCCCGTGTCCAGGTCCTCGTGCAGGCCGAGAGCCTCTTCAACGACGCCACTTCGCTCGTCCTCTTCCGGGTCGCGGTCGTCGTCGCCGCGGCCTCCGCCGGGGTGTCCTGGCAGGCGGCCGGAACGGAGTTTGCGCTGCTTGCCGGCGGCGGCACCCTCGTCGGAGGAGCGGTCGCCGGGGTCGTGGCGCTGATCCGCCGCAGGACCGAGGACCCGGTACTGGAGACCGTCGTCGCCCTGGTGACCCCGTACGCCGCCTATGTGCTGGCGGAGGCCTTGCACGCATCGGGTGTGACCTCCGTCGTCGTGGCGGGCGTGGTGCTCGGAGGCCGGGCCGACCGGTTCACCAATGCCGGCATACGGATCCAGCTGCACGCCGTCAACGGAACCGTGGTCTTCCTGCTGGAGAGCGTCGTCTTCAGCCTGATCGGCCTCACCCTGCCCGGCCAGGTCGCCGCGCTGACCGCTGCCGACGGGCTCTGGCCGCTGTACGCGCTTGCGGTCGCCGCGACCTTGATCACCGTTCGGCTGCTGTGGGTCCTGCCCCTCTCGGCCGTCGTCCAGCGGAACGCGGGCGTACGTCCCTCCTGGCGCGTCCCGGCCGTGCTGACCTGGGCGGGCACGCGTGGCGTTGTCCCACTGGCCGCGGCCCTCTCCATCCCGGTCGCGGAGGGCGACGGCAGCCTCCTGGGCCAGCGCCCGCTCGTGCTCGTCCTGACCACGTCGGTGGTGGTGATCACCCTCGTCGCCCAGGGTTTCACCCTGGCCGATGTGGTCCGCCGCTCTGGAATCGCCCTCGAACCGGATCACACCGAACGCGAGGAGGCCTCCGCCCGGTGTGCCCTTGCCGCAGCCGGCATCCTGCGGCTGGACGAGGTGTCCGACCTCGAAGCGGTACCGGACGTCGTGGCAGACCGGCTCCGGCGCAGCCTCCAGGCCCGGCTCGAACACGCCCGCGACCGCCTGGAGGAAGCCGACCTGGCTGAATCTGCAGACCAGGTCTATCGGCTGCTGCGCCGTGACCTGATCCGGGTGGAGGCCGTCGAACTGCAGCGCCTCTACGACGAGCACCGCATCAGCGACACCACTCGCCGACGGCTGCAGCGCAGCCTGGATCTGGAGGAGGCGCGGCTGGATCTGGCGAGCTGAGGCGTGTGGGGTGCTGTGATCCTGCGATTCCGGGGCTTCGCCCGGGGGCAAGCACCGCATCCTCGCGTTCGTCCAGAGGTATGGATCAGATCCAGCCGTTGCGCCGGAAGGCGCGGTGGATGAAGACGCAGGCCGCCGAGATCAGGCCAAGGACAAGGGGATAGCCGTATCGCCATTTCAGCTCGGGCATGTGGTCGAAGTTCATGCCGTACACGCCGCACACCATCGTCGGCACGGCAATGATCGCTGCCCATGCCGTGATCTTGCGCATGTCCTCGTTCTGCGCGACGGTCACCTGCGCGAGATGAGCCTGGAGGATCGAGTCGAGGAGTGCGTCGAAGGCCGTGACCTGGTCGGTGGTGCGGGACAGATGGTCGGCGACGTCACGGAGGTAGGGCTGGATGTCCGGGGCGATCGACGGTGACGGCTTGGTCGCGAGGGCCTGCAGTGGCCGCTCCAGCGGTGCCACGGCCCGCTTGAGCTCCATCAGCTCGCGTTTGAGCTGATAGATGCGGCCCGCGTCGCCGTGGCCGGTGTGCTCGGTGAAGACGGCGGACTCGACCGCATCGACATCGGCCTCCATCGCGTCGGTCACGGCGAGGTAGTCGTCCACGACGTGCTCGGCTATGGCGTGCAGGACGGCGGAGGGCCCCTTGGCGAGCTGCTCGGGCGTAGCCTCCAGGGCCTCCCGCAGAGGACCCAGCGAACCGTGTCGGCCGCGCCGGACCGTGACGACGAAGTCGGGTCCGACGAAAGCCATGATTTCGCCGGTGTCCACGACCTCGCTGGTGGCCGTGAGTTCCTTGTGCTCGATGTACCGGACGGTCTTGAGGACCGTGAACAGCACGTCGTCGTACCGCACCACCTTCGGCCGATGGTGAGTGTGCGTCGCGTCCTGGACCGCCAGCGGATGCAGCCCGAACAGCTCGGCGACGCCGACCAGCTCCTCCGGGCCGGGTTCATGGAGCCCGATCCAAACGAAGCCGTCGCCCGTTTTGCGTACCCGCCGGATCGCTTCGTCGGCCAGGCAGTTCCCGGTCTGCCGCACGCCCTCCAGGTAGACCACGCAGTTGACCACGGCACTGCCGAGCGGAGACCGTGCCGGATGGCTGAGGTCCACGGTGCGCCGGTCGGTGCGGCGCACCACGCGGCGGAGACTGCGGATGAACGACACGGTGAGCTCCTTCGGCGGATCGGCAGCCAGTGTGCCGCAGCCGGTGGGGCCGGCGAGAGCCGGGCCCATCACCGGTCCGAAGCGTTCACCTGGCGGGTATACCCTGCTTGATGGCCCAGTCCCGCCGCGTACGCAAGGAAGGTGAGATCCACGATGTGTGGTGAACCTCCTAGTCGAACGCCGCGGGACGCTGCCATGGCCGGACCCTAGCCGGATCCGCAGGCGGCGTCTGCGGCGTGCCCTCGTGCATCCCTACGCTTTCTACTTCCTGCCTGCGGAAGGACTCCGTCGTGTCCGAGCGTCGTCCCCTGCGTGCCCTGCGCGCGTTCAAGAAGCCGGCCAAGCGCCCTGCCGAGCCCCGCCCCATTGCCGAACAGTCCGGCACGGCCGTAGCGGCCGAGCGGCAATCGCCCCGTGGAAACAGCGTGATCACTGCCGCTCTGTACCACGACGGTGTGCGCACCAGCACGCATGACTCGCTCGCCGAGACCTTCCAGAAGCTCCGCGAGGCGGAAGGGGGCATGGCGTGGATCGGTCTGCACAGGCCGACCGAGGCCGAGCTGCTGTCCGTTGCCGAGGAGTTCGACCTGCATCCGCTCGCGGTCGAGGACGCGCTGGAGGCACATCAGCGGCCCAAGCTGGAACGCTACGGCGACACCCTGTTCGTCGTATTGCGTGCGGCCCGCTATCTGGATGACGCGGAGGAGGTCGATTTCGGCGAGCTGCATATCTTCGTCGGACCCGACTTCGTGATCACCGTCCGCCACGGAGCCGCCCCCGACCTGGCAGCAGTCCGACACCGCATGGAGAACAGCTCGGATCTCCTCAAGCGAGGCCCCGAATCCGTCCTGTACGCGATCCTCGACGCGGTCGTCGACGGCTACGCGCCGGTCGTGGCCGGCGTGGAGAACGACGTCGACGAGATCGAAACCGAGGTCTTCAGCGGCGACCCGAAGGTCTCCCGCCGCATCTACGAGCTCTCCCGGGAAGTCGTGGAGTTCCAGCGCGCAACCAGACCCCTGACCAGGATCCTGGAAGGGTTGACCGCCGGGTTCGAGAAATACGGAATCGACGAGGAACTGCGACGCTACCTGCGTGACGTCGCCGACCACGCCACCCACGTCACCGAACGCGTCGACAGCTTCCGCCTCGCTCTCCAGGACATCCTCGCGGTCAACGCCACCCTGGTCACCCAGCAGCAGAACGAGGAAATGAGGCAGCTGGCCCACGCCGGCCATGCCCAGAACGAAGAGATCAAGAAGATCTCGGCCTGGGCCGCCATCCTCTTCGCCCCGACCCTGGTGGGCACGATCTACGGCATGAATTTCGAGACCATGCCCGAGCTCGGCTGGGCCCTCGGCTATCCCTTCGCACTGGGGCTGATGGCCGCCGTGTGCCTCGGGCTCTATGTGATCTTCAAGCGCCGGGACTGGCTCTGAATCCAGGCGGACCAACGCGGCGCGGTGATCGGTCGACCTTGCCTCCTCTGCCAGATCAGGGGAGCCAGTGGGGCTCAAGCGGCAACCGGGGTCGCCCGAACCTCAGGTGTCATGGCACGTCCGGTGACGTGGTGGACGTATTCGCGGGTCAGCCGGAAGCCGGCCGTCCAGGCCAGCAACCGGCTGGGCCGGTTGTCGCGTGAGCAGCACCAGCTCGCGGTGTGTCCCCGTGCCTGGATGTCGGCCGTCAGGCCGGCGACGCAGGCCAGTGCGAGGCGTTCGCGGCGGCGATCGGGCACGGTGACGACCGCGATGTCCTCGTAGGTGCTGCCGAGGAAGTAGGTGCAGGCGACGGAGAGGACCCGACCCCTGGCGAACGCGGCCCAGCCGTGGCCGGAGGCGGCGAGCCCGCTGGGTCCGCCCCAACTGGCATGAATCCAGGCGTTCTCGGAGTTCATCGCGGCCAGTGCCGGAGCGTCTTGGGGAGTCAGCCGCCGCACGGTTGCGCCACGCGGGATGCGGGGGAGGGACACCGGTGCCTGACGCTGGTGGACGTACAGCATCCGTTCCCAGGGGACGACGCGTTCGAATGCCGAGCCGAGCGACGGCCAGAACCGGGCGGGCGTCTCTACGTACCGGTCGGCGAACCGGGCCAGGGCGTTCTGGGTGAGCGCGCTCGGATCGCCGCGCAGTAGTACGTGGTCCGCGCAGCTGACGGCGAGGACGCGCGGCAGGTGGGGGCGGTCGGCCCACCAGAGGCCGACGCCCGTGGTCAGTACGTGCTCGGCGAGTGTCCCGGGACCGGGTGAGCCTGTGGGGAACCAACGGCTCAGGGCGGGGAGCTGCTGCGGGGAGATCTCGATCACGAATGTCTCCAGGTACTGCTGCAACGGGTTCTTGGGCAGGGGGAGCGGGCGGTGCAGGGCAGGAGGCCGCGCAGCTCCGGGCCGTGGCTCGCCTTCAGGCCTTGTGGCCGACGGGCGCAGGCACCAACAGGTTGGTGAGGAGGTGCGTGCGAGGCCGCGTGCCTGCCCGGGGCGAGGGCAGGCACGGGACGGAAGCGGCCGCCCGCCCTACGGGTGACTGTTGGCGGCCGCGGATTGCGATCGGTGCGTCAGCACACCGGCAGGTGAGCAGCGCGCGAGGCCGGGCGCACCGTATGCGGTGGCCGGTCGTCATGGAGCAGACCGCTGTTCACGTCGTTCATCCAACTGCTTGGTGAGACAGGGATCAAGGCGGTCGCCCAGTCCTTGACACAGCTCTGATACCGGCATGACCGGCCCCGGCCACGACGGGTGTTACCGATCACGGGCCGCACAACCCGCTCCGCTACCCGCGGCTCACCCGCGGGGCGGTGTCACCTTCTCCTGGCCGCAGCCGATACGGCTGGACTCCGCCTCGACATAGGCGGGCAGCAGGTCGCGGACGAACGTGAAGTCCTGCTCCCCGAACCTGTCCTTCTGCTCCACCATGAAGATCACATCCCCGGTCTGGCACCGCGCCCGGTAAACGGCCCGGCTCACGTTGAACGATCCGTACCCGTTGGTGCCCTTGAAGGACGAGCCGCCCTTGAGGAGATCCTGGGAGAAGACCTCGGCCAGTGCCGGGTCCACGACGGTCGTCATCCGGACTGCGGCCCTGGGGTAGCTCCCGGCGGCCTCGCAGATCCGGGCGGCTCCGCCGTCGCCGCTGACCCGGGTACGTGACAGGCTCTCGCGGTAGGCAGCGGGGAGGGCGAGGCCCTTGATCCCGCAGAAGGCGTCCGGCTGTGTGTCGCGCCACGCGACGACGTCCTTCGGCAGTTCCGGCGACCGGTAGACCCCGGAGCAGCCCAGCTCGCGTATGACGCCGTTGGCCGCATCCACCGCAGCGTGCGCCAGAGCGGCGCGGTCCTCCCGCTCGTACTCCGACGAGATGTCAAGGCCCGCCGGCCCCATGCCGACGTCGACCACCACCGGGCCCTCGAACTGGGCGGGCCTGCCGGTACAGGACTGGGGAAGCGCCAGCCAGGCGCGGGAGGAGGACGCCATGCCGGGCAGGCCTTCTCCGAGGGCCACCATGCCTGCCGCGAGGAACTCCTCGGGCCACTGCCGCCCGTCGCTTCCGTGGAGACCGTCCAGCTTGTGCACCCGTACGGTCAGCTGCCTTCTGGCCCTGTCGTCCTTGTAACTGGTGATGCGGCACTGGCCGTAGGACAGTCCTTGGCCGTGGGGGTCGGTCTGCAGCGCCTGCTCCTCGACCTCGGTCCTGCGGTCGCCGAAGAGGGAGGACACGGTCGAGTCGCTGAGGGAATCCCAGCAGGGGGCGGGGCCGAGCAGCGGCAGGGTGTCCGTACGCCAGGCGACGGCACCGGCCCCGAGAAGGCCGCCGGCCAGGACGGCCGCGGCGGTGGCCCGGACGGTGCGGTTCCGCAGCAGCCGGCGCACCAACGAGGGCCGCGCGGGAGAGGGAACCGAGGGAACCAGGTCCTGCTCCTTGTCCGGCTGTCGGGCCGGGGTCGTTTCGCTGTCCACTGCCGGTGTCACGCTCTCTCCGTTGTCCGCCGCGCTGCCGCTGTTGTCTACGGTCACCGGTTCTCCCCTGCCTGGCACCCGATGCGCTTGCTCACGGACGCGGTGAAGTTCGCGAACACCTGCGGGTCGTCCGGGCGGCTCCGGCCCTTGAGGCCGGGCTCGACGTTCCCGTAGAACACGGTTCGCCGACCGTCACAGGTGGCCCGCACAAGTCCTTGGCCGTTGCCCTCGGGAAGCCCGTCGAACAGTGCGACCATGCGGGGCTCGGACGCCATCACGAACTGCGCCGCCGGCTCATCGGGCACTCCCCGGGAGCGCCACACCATCGAACAGGTCTGGAGCCGCTCACCGACCACGCCCACCTGCTGCTGATAGGCGGAGTCCTTTCCGAACTCGAAAGTCACCCCCGGAATCCTGCACAGGGGAGTGGAGGCCCTCTCGTCCTTCTCCGCGGTGACCACCATCGGCGAGGTCAGGCGCAGCGGCCTTCCGGGCTTGCAGCCCGCCTTCGACGCAGCGGTGCCGGCCGCGTCCAGCAGCATCCGGGCGACGTCCATCCGGTTTCCGATGGTGAAAGGCATGGCCTTCTTGCCCAGGTGGCCGTCGCCCCAGCTCTCGCTCCGGATCGTGACCGCGGACGGTCTGCCGTCCACATCGCAGGTCTCGGGCAGCACCAGCATGGCCCGATCGCCGCCGACCAGCCCGTTGAGTCCGTCGGGCAACGGCGAGGCCGAACCGTCGAAGAAGTGGGCTATCCACGCACGGCGCTCCTCGGCCGAGGCCGGGACGGGGCCGTACGCGAGGGTGACGCGCTCATCGAAGGTGAGCGGCTCGGTGGAGTCGTCATCGGCGACCGACGAGGCGACGGTGACCGTGCACGTGGCGGTCGGCCTGGTGGACGAGGGCGGCGCCGACTCGGTGGCCCGGCGCGCGGAGCCGGACTTGCCGAGCGCCTCATCACCGAGGAAGGACGGACCGCTGTCCTCCTGCCACGCTCCCCAGCAGTAGCTCGCGCGGAACGGCCAGCTGCCCGTCGCGCTCAATCCGTACAACCCCGCACCCGAGGCAAGAACCACCCCACCTGCAACAAGGGCGAAGAACCTTCCCCGTTGCCTGCCGCCGATGCCCATGACATTCCCCCCTGGTGAACCACGTAGATCACAGCAAACGCACCGATGCTACGTCCGATGCCGATGGTGTTTACGACTCGTTTACGCCACCCCGATGCCCGCCATCAGCAGCGCGTCAGGAAGTGCGGGTTTGCCGTAAGAAGGGCGTCAACGTGGTGCGTTGACACACGGCGGTGATCGCAGACTGAGTGGCAGGGGGAAGCGGACGACCGTCCGTGATGCGAGGTTTGGAGGGCGCGTGACGATCACCGCCGAGCCCCCGCCCAGTCCGGACCGCGGGGGGTCGGGCTGGAGCCGGGACGCATCACGGACGGGCCGTCCCGTGCACTGCCGCGCGAGCCTTGCCGTAGGGAAGCCGTCAAAGTCGCACCCACGGCCGTATGGACGTCGTCAACGCCTGCCGAGGCGGCCGAAAACCGATGTTCTCTCCGGTTATCCGTACTCACAGGACGTACAACAGGAAGGCGGCCCGCCAATGCCCCGGGTGCTGGTGGTGGATGACGAACCGCAGCTTGCGCGGTTGCTGGTGATCAATCTGAAGGCGCGGAAGTACGACGTGGACTGCGCGCAGGACGGGGGTACGGCCCTGGCGGCCGTGGCGGCCTGCCGCCCGGACGTGGTCCTGCTGGACCTCGGACTGCCCGACATGGACGGGATCGAGGTGATCAAGCAGCTGCGCGGATGGTCGCAAGTGCCCGTCCTGGTGGTTTCCGCCCGCCACGGCTCCGAGGAGAAGATCCAGGCCCTGGACGCGGGCGCCGACGACTACATCACCAAGCCCTTCAGCATGGACGAACTGCTGGCCCGGCTGGGAGCCGTCATCCGCCGCACACCGACACAGGAGTCGGCCGCCGCGAACGAAGCGGTCGTCGAGACCGAGGAGTTCACCGTAGACCTGCTCGCGAAGAAGGCCAGGCGCAGAGGGAAGAGCATCCGGCTCACGCCGACGGAATGGCATCTGCTGGAGGTCCTGATCCGCAACCGGGGCCGGCTCGTCAGCCAGCGGCGTCTGCTCCAGGAGGTGTGGGGTTCGTCCTACGGAACGCAGACCAACTACCTGCGGGTGTACATGGCTCACCTCAGGCGGAAGCTGGAAGCGGACCCGTCACACCCGCGTCATCTGATCACTGCCCCCGGCATGGGGTACCGCTTCGAGGCATGAGTGCGGCGGAGCCGACGGACGGAGGGCGCCGTCAAGACCCCGTCATTTCTGCGTCTCCCCGCGTATGAAGACCATCAACGTGCCTGGTGGGTCGAACTGTTGAGCCAGATGCTGGCGTGCACGCAGGGCCGTACGAACGGCCCGGGTGTGAGCTGGAGCGCGAGTGACGATCACCGCCGGTACCGAACAGACCCAGGGAGCGGGGGCTCCAGAGACTGTCACGCAGAGCCCCGCACCGGACGCCCGTCGCGTGAGCGTCCCACGTACGGCGTCCGGAGGGGAGCTGGGAGGAGGGCCGTCGGGACCACGGCCTCCCACCGTGATCGCCCGGGCGGCCCGCCTCCTCGCCGACCGCTACTGGGCCACCTTGCCCGGCCGGCTGCGCCTCGCGCGCACGGCGTGCGTGCTGCTTGCCACCGGGCTGCTGATCCTGCTCGCGGTCGCGGCGACGGGCGCGACCACCGCTTGGGACGAAACGGCCCAGCGCGACGCGCCCCGTACCGTCTCCGCGACCCGGCTCAACCTCGCGCTCAACGACATGGACGCGCAGACGGCCAACATCCTGCTCTCCAGTGGTGACTCCGGTACCGGCAAGGGGCGCCTGGAAGAGTCGTACGCCAAGGCGAGTGGCTTCTACGGAGAGGCGCAGGAGACCATCAGCCGCTCCCTGCGCACGCTCGCCGCCGCCTCGGAAGGCGACCCGGCCACCGAGGCGACCGTCGTGCGGCTCACCGATGACTTCGCGCACTACCAGGAGCTGATCGGACGGGCACTGGAGAACGACAGCCGGCCCGGCGGCAAGGACGCCGCCCGCGAGGACTACCGGACCGCGACCGACCTCCTCACGGGGCGGCTGCTCCCAGAGGCACGCAAGCTCGTTGACGCCAACAATGCGGTGTACGAGCGGCAGTACGTCGCAGCGCGAGGTGACCTCGACGTGCAGCGGACCGCCGAAGCCGTCCTCGGCCTGCTGCTGATCGCCGCGCTGGTACTGCTCCAGATCCATCTCGCGCGCCGGTTCCGCCGGGTCTTCAACCCGGGACTGATCGCCGCCACCCTCTGCGCCGTGGTCGCGGTCGTGTGCGGCGCCCAGCTGCTCACGATCACCGACGACCGGATGAAGGTCGCCCGCCGCGACTCCTTCGACTCCGTCATCGCGCTGTCACGGTCCAAAGCGATCGGCTACGACGCCAACGCCGACGAGAGCCGCTACCTCCTGGACCCCGACCGCCGCCCCCCCGTACGAGCTCTCCTTCCTCGACAAGTCGCATCAGCTGTACGGGATTCAGGGCGCCGGACTCGATGCGTACGACCGGAGGCTCGCTGACACGTGGGCCACGTACCTGAACAACCACGAGGACAAACGGTTCACCGGCGAGTACCGGCGCGAACTGGACAACATCACCTTCGCGGGCGAGCGGGAGGCCGCCCAGAAGACCGTCGAGGCGTACGCCGTCTACCAGCGCGACGACCGGACCTTCCGGCGGCTGGTGGCCGAGGGCAAGCAGCAGGAGGCCACGGTCTTCTGCATCGGCTGGGCATCTGACACCTCGAACGCCCACTTCGGGGAGTGGATGAAGGCTCTGGACCAGGTCACCGCCATCAACCAGAGGCACTTCGATCTCGCTGTCCGGGAGGGCCGAGGGGCACTGACCACGCAGGGCCCGACGGCCGGCGCGTCGCTGCTGCTCACGGCCGGGTTGACGGTGCTGGGGCTGCGGCGCCGGCTGGCCGAGTTCCGGTGAGGGGGCCGGTGAGCAGTACGGACGCGGGCAGGGGAGGGGAGATCGGTGTGCTTGATGTCCGCTCATACAAGGGCCGCCAGCCGGCCGGGGTGTTCCTCGATCACGAGGTGGCCGGCGTCCGGGATGACGTGCAGGTCGGTGCCGAGCATCGTGCGGACCGCCGGGGCGAGCCGTCGCGGTGGCAGGAAGGTGTCGTGCGCTCCTGTGATGACCAGCCAGGGAACGGCCCGCCCAGGGAGGTCTGCCACCCCAGGAGCTCCACTCGAGCGGGAGTGGCGTGCGACCAGCGTCATCCACTCCACCAGCTCTTCGCGGGGTTGGTGGCCGGGTGAGAGCATGGCCCGCAGGAGCCGGGTGCTGCGTGCCGGAGTCGGCCGGACGAACCAGGCGGCGGAGACGGCGAGCAGCCTGGGTGTGAGGCGCAGCCGGCCCAGTCCGCCGGGGGAGACTAGGACGAGCCGGTCGATGCGCGGTGACGGGCTGGACAGGGCGATGGCGGCACCGAAGGAATGCCCGACCACCACCACGGGCCCGGTCGCGGCAGCAGCGTCGAGGACCTCGCTCAGCCATGTGCCGTACCACGACAGGCGGCCGCCGGAGATCCCGCGGTCCCCGGAGCTGAGGCCGGGCTGTCCGGGGACATCCGGCAGGAGGAGCCGGTGGCCGGCCGTGACAAGGGCGGTGGCCAGGGGCAGGGATGCGGCCGCGTTGAAGTTCGTACCCGGCACGAAGACCACCGTGGTCGGGCCGGAGCCGGCGCTCACCAGGTGGGTCTCTGCTCCGTTGGCGGTCACAACGGTCCGCTTGTGCGGCACTGGCCATGCGTCGAGCCGGCTGGTGCACCAGCGGCGGATCTGCTCCCGGCCCGGCGTGCTGCGGTAGATGGAGTCCACGCGGCGAGTATCGCCCCTCAACCCGCCGCCACTCTTCCGGCTGCCGCCGGTGTGCCGACGGCGTAGTGGGCGTACTCCCGCTCGGGACGGAAGCCGGCGGTCCAGGCGAGCAGGCGGCCGGGGCGGTTGTTCGCAGAGCAGGTCCAGCTGGGGGTGTGCCCTCGGGCCGCTATGTCCGAGCACAGGGCGTTGACGCAGTCGAGAGCCAGGTACTGGAGGCGCGGGTCGGGCACGGTGACGCAGGCGACGTCCTCGTAGGCGGTGCCGAGGAAGTAGGTGCAGGCCACGGCCACGATGCGGTCACCCTGGAAGGCGGCCCAGGCGTAGCCCGAGCGGGCGAGGGCGTCCGGACCGCCCCAGGTGTGGTGAATCCAGCTCATCGCGGGCGGAAGGGTGGTGAGCGCGCGAGCGTCGTGGGCGTTGAGCCTCCGTACGGTCACACCCCTGGGCGGCCGGGTGGCGGGCACGGGGCAGCGCTTGACATACACCATGCGCTGCCACGGCACGACCCGGTCGAACGAAGCCCCGATCAGCGGAAGGAAGCGGCCCGGAGCCTCGATGGAGTGGTCCGCGAAGACCCTGAGATCCCTCGGCATCAGGGCCTGCGGGTCTCCGCGCAAGAGGACGTGGTCCCCGCATTCGGCGGCGATCACGCGCGGCTGGATGACGCGGTCCACCCACCAGCGGCCGGCCTCGGTGGTCAGGACGTGCACGGTCAGGGCGGCCGAGCCCGGGGCCCCGGTGGGGGACCAGCGAACGAGGGCCGGGAGTCGGTGGGGCGGCAGGTTGATCACGAGGCTTCCTTGTCGGGACATGGAGGCGGGGCGGCCCTGTTCGGAGGGCCGCCCCGCGGAATGGGCTGTTGGCTAGCAGGAGGGCTTGCTGCCGTGGTTGGAGCCCTTCTTGCGGCGGGCCCTCTTCTTGTGTGCGCGCTTGGACATGGACGGGTGTCCCTTCAGGCGGTGTGGCCGACGAGGAGGTCGGCGAGCTTGTTGAGGCGCTTGATCGTGCGGTCCTCGGTGGCGGCGGCGGCCGGGGCGACGCGTTCGTCGCGGTCGTAGTAGGCGCCGTTGACGATCTCGGTGGTGGGGTCGCAGAGGCGTACGACGTGCTGGGCGCCCTCGGCGGCGGATTCGCCTTCGTTGCCGTAGAGGGGGAGCAGACCGGTCTCGCAGACACCGGGGTGGACGGACACGGCGGTGACACGCGGGTCGGAGGCGAAGACGGTCAGCGCCAGCTGCGACTGCGCGTATGCAGCCAGCCGTGAGTAGCGGCGCTCCCGGTTCGGGTCGCTCCACTGGATGGCGGCCGTGCGGTGGAGCGAGGAGGAGACGTTGACGACGCGCCCGCCCGGGTCGCTGGTGAGGGAGGGTTCCAGGAGGTTGGTGAGGAGGTAGTGCGCCAGGAAGTTGACCTGGAAGGCGATCTCGTTGCCGTCGACGGTGAGGGTGTGACGCTCGGGGGCGGCGATGGCCGCGTTGTTGACGAGAACGTCGAGGCGCGGGTGTTCCCGTACGACGGCGTGGGCCAGGTTCTCGACTTCCTCCAGACGGGCGAAGTCGGCGGCGAGCGGTCGCAGCAGGGCGCTGTCGATGCCCTCGGTGGTCACCAGACGGTCGGCTGCGGCCTGGGCCTCCTCGGCGGTACGGCCATGGAGAAGGACGACCGCGCCGCGCTGGGCGAGCTGGCGAGCGGTCTCGTAGCCGATGCCGGCGGTGGCGCCGGTGACGAGGACGGTACGTCCGGACAGGGATGAAGACATGTCGGATTCCTGGAAGAAGGCATGGCTGACGCGCCCGGCGCCCCCGGCGTTGGGCAGGGGGCGAGGGCTCAGGTCATGCGGTGAAGGGGAGGATGCGTACGAAGCCCCGGCCGGAGTCCTTCAGGACGCCGGTGGCAGGTACACGGAGGACGCGCGGCCGATGTCAGAAGGCCGGGCGGACAGCGGGCGCCGTCGGCTGCACCGACGTGACACCGGCACGGCTTCGCCATGACGGTGGCCGATCGTCGTAGCGCGGACCGCTGTTCATGACCCCATCCCAGCGCATCAGGGATGCCGGGGCAAGATCCTGAACGGGACTTTGACGGCCTTCTGATGGCCGTCGGGTGACCGTGCGAATCAGGTCTTCGCGCAGGTCATCAGGGCCGCGTCAAAGATCGACGGCTGTGCGGAAGGAACGCGTCAAGGAGCGTTGCCATGGACGTCGGCCGGGAACAGACTGGCGGAGCGACGGAGCCGGTGACGGTCCGGTGGCACGCGGCTGGAGGTCGGTGACCTGAACACCGCCAAAGGTGCGCATGGTCCGGCCGTGGGGGTACGGGCCGATGCGACCGCGTGCTGGTCAACCGTCGCACAACACATGAGCCGTCCAGCTCCCGGTGTGGGGATACCGGAGTTGGGCGGCTCGCGTGTTTCGGGCGTCAGCGCGCACACCGGCAATTGATCCCTCCTGGCAAGTACTTGCTAATGTGGCAAGTAGATGTCGAGTGGGCAGGTTCAAGGCTGCTCGGCGACGACGGGAGGGGTGTGCCATGTCTGAACAGGCCGATGCGGTCGCGTCGTTGAAGGGGATTGCGCGGATCGAGGCGACCGCGCGGGGACGAAGCGGCTGGTACGTCGGCTATCTCTGGCTGTTCGCCGCGTGGCAGCTCGCTCTCGTCCCGGCGGTGCTGATGTGGCACGGGCGGACGGGGACGCTCGTCAGCACGTTGGCGAACGCCGTTGTGGTCATGGGGT